>CAYOHA010000049.1:0-13475 GCA_964403625.1 uncultured Dehalococcoidales bacterium
CCTAGATCATTCGCTGTAGAATGTGCGTATTCTAGGGGCAGCGGGAGAGATCCAGGTTCCGTGTTAGTATCACGAGATTGTCCAGCTTGCAATGGTACTGGATGGATAACACTTACTGGTGACCCGGGTGACTACAAACGTTGCGGAAACTGTTAAGGAAGCGGAAAAGACCCAGATGACATCGTTTCTATGAAACCATGCCATATATGCCACGGCAGTGGCTTAGTTACGGTTCGCTAAGGTAATAATCTAACTATATGATCCGATAGATTTGGATTCATTTATTTGGCCATAAACTTTTTAGCAGTTGCACGGAAGCCATTCTAGTTCGCTAGGTCGATTGCACATTAGTCAGAAATGTTGGGTAACAATATAAGCAATGGTACTATTGACGTGCCACCGATGTTAGCTAAAAATATTGAATTAATCTATAGTGAGAGTAATTACCCGTGTGAACCGGTTAGAATAACCCCTTACTCTTAAACATCTGCCTGAGACATATATTGCTAAAATCGTAGGTGCTATTGGAGGTTAATGCATCAATATCCCTACCGTCTTCTTTTTTGGAGGTATATGTTCCCAAGAGATACATCCTTCTCCAGGATAATATCATCAATAGTCAAAGGATAATAACCTTCAGCCTTGATATTTAGTGAGTAGATAGAACCTGCCTCCAAGCCGTCAAACTCAAAATCTCCAAAGTTATTAGTGATGGTAGTAAGAGCTTTTGCATCCATTTTGTCTATTAAGGTAATCTCTGCTTTCTCTAGGCAGTCCTTACTTTCGTTACAATATATGCTACCACCAATAAATGTCTTCGGTAATCCGATGTAGTAGACAGCCGGACTTGTTTTGTATTCGGGATGGAGCTTTTCTGCTTTGTCTATCAGTTCTTTAAGTTCTTCCTTTTCTCCAAAGGTAAATACTCGTGCCGGACAGACCTCTACACAACGGGGTTCCTTCCACCCTTTATCAAGAAGGTGGGCGCAAAAGGTACATTTCTGCGGAATATTAAGCTCTTCATTCCAGTATACCCGGCCATAATGGCATGCTGAAACTATCTGTTTCTGCCCTTTGCTTTTTTCTGGGTCGAGGATGACGATACCATCTTCCCTTTTGTAAGCAGCACCATTTTTCGCGGCTTTAACGCAAAGAGGGTCTTCACAGAGCATACATGGTTGTGGTACGAACGTTCCTTTTACTTTAGGAAACTGTCCCCTCTCAATCTCTTCAATTTGTATCCAATATTGACCTATATCCGGTTGGGCTTCACTGTAAGGCAACCAGGACTGCCCGGCGAACTCGTCTTTGCAGGCCATGAAACAATTGAAGCATGCCGTGCATTTCGTGACATCTATGATCAGAGCCTTCTGTCCCATGCTTTAGCCTCCGTATTTCTCTATCTCCACCAGGCACTGGGCAACCTGACCCGGTACATTTTGCGACATAAATCTGGATGATATGAGAAGGTTGACAGCACCTCCCTTATCTATAGAGTCAGGATTTCCTGGCTCCACCGGCTCATATTTTGCCGCAACACGGGCATGAACGACTCCCGGCCTGATTTTTTCTGTGACCCAGGCTACTAGAAGGACTGTAGCCCTATCGTTATATACCTTTACAATGTCCCCGTTACTGATACCCCTCGCACCAGCGTCACGGGTGTGGATTTGGAGAGGCCAGTAGTGGTGTCCATTCTTGTATACACGGTGCATCCATATTTCACTGGTCCACGGGTCTAGATTGCCATGGCTGTGGTAGGAGAATTTGGAATGGGGGGTTATTAGTTGTAGAGGATACTTAGAAGCTAGGGGACTGGTATTCCCTTCCCAGGACGGCACATAATGGGGTACTGGATTTCTCTCTTTATCATCCGGTAGATATTTCTGTAAACGCTGGGAGAGAAACTCGATTTTACCTGTCGGTGTATCAAGTCCCGTCCCTGTCTCATAGAAAGACCTGAAAGCAGTCTTCGGCTGATAATTCTCGGGGATAGGCACCACGAAGTATCCCTTCTCCTTAAACTCCTCGTAACTCATATAGTTCGGGATATCACTTCTCTCAAAGGTCTTTCTTATCCAGTCTTCGTCCGTATTTCCTTCTGTCAGTTGCTCTTCGAATCCAAGTCTTCTTGCCAGCAGAGTGAGTATTTCAGCATCACTCTTTGATTCGTAGAGTGGATCAACAAGTTTCTTGTGATATACAATGACTCGATAATTGGTTCTCCACACATTAAAGTCTGTCGATGACCACTCGCTTATGTCCTCCCTTTCGAACTGTGTGCAGGCAGGAAGGACTATATCCATAAAAGGTGTTTCAGCTTCCATCCATATTGTCTGTCCGACAATGAACTCAATCTTCGGACTTTGATAAGCTTTCACCCAGCGTCTGCCCTCTGGAAGGGTGCCGAAGAAATTACCTCCAATCCGGTATATCATCTTTATCTCCGAGTACCGCGGCTCGGGATAGCTGTAGCGTCTGAACTGGTAGTCCTCACCCCACTGGGTACACATACCTCCGGCACTGATCCATTCTATTGGCGGGTCCAATATCGACTCAGGTATTCTAAGCCTGTAGACATATTGGTCTACCGGATTAACCGGATGTCTTTTTGATACTATGTCCTGGGGTGCTGGACGGTAACTGGGAAAGTAGAAATCTAGGTTTAGAGGAGAACCACTCTGACTGTCCCAAATAGTTACACCGGGTTTTCCGAGACCTTGCATGCCCTGTAGAAGCACCATCATCCTTGCCCATTCAGTGCCACCTTGAGCACGGCAGGCACCTCCTTCGCCAGCCCTTATGCAAATCGTCGTCCTTTTTGATGCCCACTCTCTGGCAAGAGCTCTTATTATTCCCGCCTCAACTCCGCTAATCTGCTCAGCCCATTCCGGTGTTTTTGGTATACCGTCCTCTATTCCTATGATATATTCTTTCCACTTATCGAAGCCATAGGTATGAGTAGCCACATATTCCTTATCGTAGGTGTCATCGATGAACCAGACATAGGCAATAGCCGCTGCTATTGCCGAATCGGTCGCCGGTCTGGGGGCAATCCATTTATTGGCAAATCTCCTGGCAGCGAAATTGCAGAATGGGTCAATATAGATCTGCTTGATACCCAACTCCCTCAACCAGAGACGCCACAGCAAGCTATCTTGTCCGCCATATCCCCAGTTGGCTTCAGGGTCATTAGACCAGAAGACCAGCAACTGGCAGTTCTTCATAATGTCCTGCAACAGGTTGGTGTTATCGGGGGTGCCAATCATCTTCTGAAATCCCCAGGCATGAACTCCTCCCCAGAACCAGCCTTCCCAGCTCATAGGATTGGACATGATTTTGGTTGAACCTGTTATATCAAAAAACCTTCTAATATAGCCACCATGAGTGAAGCCCCACATGCTGTGCCCGCCTATCAAAGGTAAGATAGCAGCAGGACCGTAGGTCTCCTTTATTCTCCTCATCTCCCCGGCTACCGTATCGAGAGCCTCATCCCAGCTTATCCGCTCGAACTCGCCCTTGCCCCTGTTCGCAACACTGCCTTTTCCTCCGGGCTTGAATCCTGCTCTTTTTAGAGGGTATTTCAACCTGAGCGGATTATGTATCCGCCCTCGAATACCAATACCATAAGGAGTCACGGTAGTCCTAGTAGGAGGCCGGAAAGTCTTATCTCCGACGTTTATTTGCCACTGGGCATGTTTAACGTCTTCTTCCGTCAAAGGCAGGGGTCTGACTCTGACTATCCTGTTGTTTTTCACTTGAACTAATATTGGCCCTCCCAGGGTACAGGAAGTACAAAGTTTCTCTTCAGGGTCTACAGGTTCCGGCGGTTGTGCTGGTGGCAAAACCATCTTTTTCTCCTTCTATTTATAGACGTATTGAAAGGTACACACTAACTTTCTCAAAGCGGTGCTTTGTACTTTACGTACAAAGCACCGCTTTGTTTGTCTTTGCTTATATATCTGTCCAGATTATCTTACTGTTCTCGTTTTAGTATCCCATAGACTTCTTGAGTGCCTCGTCTACCCAAACATACGTTGGGTAATCAACCTCATTGTCATAACCAACAGTGATTTCACCATTATAGTTCTGCATCCATGGCCACCACATGGTGTATGACTCAAAAGCCGGGCACCATATCTGAATGCATTGCTCGAGCATGTATGGGGCTAGTTCCCTCAGCTGTCGAGAAACTTCAACATCGCTCTTCCCGATCGAATCATTAATCGCATTATAGGCTGTCCTGACGCGCTCGCTTTCAAAGAACGAATGGTTATCAAAGCTCTCTATACGCCACTCAAGCAATCTGAAAGGAAGGAAAGTCATGAGATTGCCCCTGATAATTCCTTCATCGTGTTTTCTAGCTCTCGAAAGACTGCGGAAAGTACTGGTCTCTAGTTGTTGGATTTCCATATCAACACCGATATCAAGAAGGTACTCTCTAATCACAGACAGGAAGTCCGCCTCTGTTGCAGACCCGCAGGCTACTTTAGTCTTAAAGCCATCGGGGTACCCGGCTTCTTTAAGAAGCTGCCTGGCTTTCTCGGGGTCATAGGTAAACGGCTCCTGAGCTGACTCAGGCAGTTCCTCCCAGGGGACGTAATAAGCTGAGAAGTCCGGTAAGGGATAGTAGGGATAACTGTATATAATGGCATTACCGCCGTAGTAATCCTCCACCATTTCCTCCCGGTTTATTGCCATGGATAGTGCTCGTCGAACCCTGAGATCCTGGAAAGGCAGTTCTGGCTTGTCCATCCTGAAGGCTATAGAACTCATTCCATAACTTATACTATGCTTTAACTCGGGGCATTGCACCTTAAGCAAATCTGCGTTTTCCCAGGAGATGGGTGAAAACCTGTCAAATTTGCCCGTTCGTAACGCTGCAAGCTGGGTAGATACGTCTGTTATATATAAAATCTTAACGCTATCAAGATAGGGCAGTTGGTTCTCCGGGTGGAGGGGGTCTTTCATCCAGTAATTAGGGTTCCTTTCGTAATATGTTAGACTTCCAGCAACATAATCCTTAAGTATAAACGGTCCTGTTCCAATAGAATTCTTCCAGTCTTTCATATCGCCATATTGATTTACCACATCAGGGCAGTTCATCCATAAAAAGTCACCGCATACCAGTAACATCAGCCCTTGCATTTCAGCAGGAACCTTGACTTCAAGGGTATATTTGTCCAATGCCGTTGCAGATTTTGGCCTTTTCGCCTCAGAATAAGCACCAAAATGGTAACTTGAAGGGGTAGTGAAACAACGCATTATGCTCCAGGCTGCATCAGAGGCAACAAACTCCCTGCCGTTTGCTGGTGGTTTGTTGTGCCAGTGGACTCCAGGCCGGATATGATATATAATTGTCTCATTGTCTGGCACCTCCCAACTTTCAGCCAGAGAGCCTGTTTCCAGCCCTACAAGACCAAGAAATCCACTGACCCATTGGGTTTCGCCAGTGCCGGCTGGTCCCTTCGTCCAGTCTCCTCTCATCAATTCTTCGGTTGTAAGCCAGTAGCTACGACACTCCATCAGTAGAGTATAAGCAGTATCAAAGCCCATCGGCTCAGGATGTTGCAGTGTTAAAGTACCGCCATATTTTGGGGTTTCAGGAGGTAGTAGACCCTCCTCTTCTTCCACCACCTCTTTTTCTTCACTAACTGATTCCTTGGTGATTACTACCTGCCCTTCCTCCTCTTCTTCCTTCACCTCTTCTTCTGCTTCCGGACCGCAGGATGCTATCACCAGCGATATCACCATCAGGCAACTTACCAGTATCCAGACAATCTTCTTTTTCACTTTTTCACCTCCTCCGTTAATTTAGCAAAACTAATACCAGTTAGGTTTATATCGTTCGTTTCTTCTCTACAAATGTACCACCTCCTTGACCAATTTTACGGCTACACTCTATTCCTTTAAGCTTTCGGTGAATATAAAAAGGGCACCATCAATCGTATGCAGCGATTTTCGGTGTCCTCTTTCTCATCATATTCACCTCTTTTACAAGAAGGCGTAAGATGGTTAGGCTTATTTTATTATAGATTTATAGTTTCGAGGGAAGTATATCTCTTTTCATACGATATTGTCAACGGGGGAAATAGAACTATTGTTGCTACCTACATATCACATTCCGGTAAAATTGAGTCACTTTTCGTCAGAATATTCAGCCTGATAATGAGATACCAGTTTATTTAAAAATCACCTCTTAGAAGCCGATAGCTTTTAAATCTGAGATAGGCCAGTTATCATATCTGATGCCGTCGTCAGCAAGGCAAGCCGATTTTCTGTCCATAACTAGATCTGTGCCAGCAGACAGTCTATCAATAAGAGAGACTCTCTTACTGTCTCCAAGATTTTCCCACCATTTGGGCTGAAGATAAAGATTCTCACAGAACTCGAAAAAGAACCTTATGAGACCGTCTGTCATTCTATGAGGAAGAAGCGCCCTTAGACTGTTGATGAATGGCTGACAAGTACAGTCGCACTCTGGCAGCCACGTAAAAACAATGACACCACGCTCTCCGCCGTAAAAAGAAGTAAAACTAAGCACATGTAGTACTACTTCTAGGTCGGCTACATCCTGCAACTCGTTTCCTTCAAAATCCTGTTCTGGGAATATGGCTGCACTACACATTATTGGAGGTGGAAAGTCTAGTTCTATTATGTATGAGTGAATACTACTGAAATCATCACTTAACAAAATTCTATCAAAAACCGTTTTGTAGTATTCAAGATCACGTAGCCCTATAGATATTCCATTGTTTAAAACAAAGTTCATCTCTTGGATAGCATATTGCTCATCTAAAGGCTTACCCCGGTCAAGTTGCTGTCTCAACTTTGAGCTAATTAAAAATGCCTTCTTTAAATAGAGTTCTCTCGCTAGAGCTCGATAGGCAAGCAGAAAACACTGCTCTTGAGAACCAAGAAAATTTTGTTTCTCCACTTTGGAGAAAATGGTATCATCATGTCTCGAACAAAACCCACTGAAAGTAGAAGCTTTATTTATACCCAATAATTCTGGCTGCCAACTACGGCGTTTGACCATGTTTCCTAAATCGGGGACGCAACCGTATACATGACCTTCACGAGCGATATGTCGTAGGCTTCCACTTCGGGGGACTGTGTGAGCTTGAATGATCGCCCCGGAACAATTTACCTTCATGGGTTCAGGCGCCAAGCAATACTCGGTATCAAAGAAATTTCTGTGTTCTTTGGCTACATCCCAAACGGTAAGTGGCTTCTGATGTTCTCGCCCCAAATGGCACCTCTTATACTTCAGACCAGAGCCGCATCAACATGGGTCATTTCTGCCTAATTTCTTTTTCATAGTCAGCCGTTCCAATTTGTGTAACCCAACAATTGATAGACTACTGAATACATTATATCACGTGAGTCGAAAAGGCTATGTTCAAAGTGGTGGGTAACATTCAGCCATATTGTTTTATACAAGTGTAATGCGAGGGTACCTCCTTTGATAATAAGCGCCTTTATATCGCCTCAGCAAATAATCAACATGAGATTCATCATGGCTACCCCGAATGAGGAAGGCTGCCTCAATTGACTCTGAGCCGTATTCCTGAGTCAGTCTCCTAACAAATTTGGGGCTAATTAAATCTGACCAAATGAATGACCTGATACTCTCTTCCTCCTCTTCATTCAAATTTATTCCTTTCTTGTTAAGCCCACTGACAATATTGTTAAAGCCAATCATTATCTCTGTACCCTCATCCGGGTTATAATAGACACCTACTCCAGTTTCGCTGTCAAGAAGTTCACGAGGAAAGGACATATCAGGCCACAGGCCTTTCAGTTTGTGCTCATTAGTTACTCTGTTAATCACGTCTTTCGGCTTAGATTCCCATTGCAGACGAATTTCTTTTTGACAGTCAGCGGCCATGGAAAGGCCATTAGGATAGATGACAAGGTCATTGCTATGATACTGGGTGAACTCATGATACTGAAGGGCATTTACTTGCTTTGCCTTTTCAACCAGTTCACTGCAATAGCGGTAAGCTATCTCTGGGAACTTTCGTAGAAAAGCATCTTTTTGTTCTTGAAGGGTCTCCTCGGTAATAATATTTAGTGTATGTTTATACTGCATGCCCGACCAATACCATTCTCCATTCCAGGGTACCAGACTGCCCAAAACAACCGTCCCGACCTCAAATGGATTTTTATCAGCCGAAATTCTTACCTTATATGGCTTATCGTTGAGTATATTCAGTACTTCTGAAATCTGACCCTTGTTTGCAACTACTCGATAATATGATTGATGCCTCTCGTACCAATTGCGCAGGTCTAGTCGCTGTTCTTCAGAAATGTCTAGTATGGATGCTAGGATGTCGGTTACCCCAAGCCCTGACCAGGCGGTCGTTTTTTCACAAACGAAATCGTCAGTTATAGGTATCTCTTGTTTTCCACCGTGGTTTTCAACGTAGTTTCGAAAAGGATTCCGAAAGAGATATGAATGCGTACCCAGCCAGATGAGTTTTCTTTTTACATCCCATCCAAATGTATTTGGTCGGAGTAAAAATTTCTTCACGCTTGAGCCTCGTGGGATTTTAGCAAAGCGACTTTTTAGAAAACTAGAGGCCGTTTCGGATAATTGCTGCAAATCATGATGGGTAGGAGAAAGGATAAGATGGGGGTTTAGTTCTGAGTATAGCACCCATAGTAGATGTTGAATACGGTGTTCATATCCTACTTCTTGATCCATACCTCCTTTAAGTTCATAAACAAACGGAAGCGGAGTGCCAAAAAACTCACTATTAAATCGCTCAAGGCTATTCCAGATGCCAATATCATTATGAACATCTTCAGCAAATTCAACCAGAACACCTGCTAACTCCTCCAGCTTACTGTTTGAAAGATGCAGAGTATCATACGTAAACGATTGCTGTGTTTTTACAAGTAGGTTCTCAAGTTCCTCGGCTAGCGGTCTAAGGTATTTTTCTCCCTGAGCAATGTAGCCGACTGGTCTATGTGATTGGAAATCCACTTGAATTAACTCCCAGTTATCAGATTATAACACCAAAGTTACTGCTACAGAAAGGCGTCCCAGTACCGATGGCTTAACAATTCATCTTATTGACCCTGAAGTTATACATTTTTGTCACTCTTTACTTAAAAGTACTCCATACTCTGCTTTAGCATCCCATTTTCTCTGAAGACAAATATATACCAGAACCTAATATCTAGATTTTTAAACCGATATCTAATCTACCGAGGCTCTTCGTCTCCTTTAAGCTTAATTAGCCAGTCCGCGAAAACTAATATCTCTTTGTTTAAATCTCTTTCTAGTTTATTAAACACTGATACATTACTGGATATTCCTGCATCCTTCATCATCTGAATTATCATGGAAATCCGTTTGACAGCTTGCTTGGCATTATAAAGTAAAATCCAGTTCCTGTTATTCTCTGTCATCCTGATAACCACATCTTCATCCTGATCATCTTCGTTTAGTATGTGACTTGTTTCCATATGTTTTTCGAGTAATTTTCGTTTCTCTGGATCCTTGATTGTTGCATTTACATGATGTATACCAACCTCAAGTAAGTGCTCAGTCAATTGTGATTGATTTGCTCTAAGCAATTTTGCTGTTTTCTGTATGTTATCTCTAATATTGCTTTCGATTATTACATTGAACTGTATCTTCCCGTCATATTTATCGTCGAAGATATTACTCTTCGCTGTTTTCAATCGTCTTGGATTGTTAAAAAATTTCATTTCATCCTCCAATTCACGAATTCCTAGGTCAATATAGACAAACCTTCTGTAAAGACCTATATCAGCCTAGAAACCCATAAATCATTCTTTTTGTGGCGGTTATTACCGGTTTGACTGTCGTTTAGCTTTTTGGTGGTCATGATTTTTGTATTTCATTATTACTCTTGATCCTCCTCTTCTTCCGCAGTGATTACCTCTTCCGCTCTTTCCAGAAGATATTTAAACGCAGCACGGGAGATTCTTACTTCGTCAGGGTTGACCTCCATTTCATCTAGTTTTTGTAGGACGTCTTGCAATGTTTTCACGTTTAACACCCTCCTTTTTGTTGATTTAAATACCGCTGATCGACTTTTTTGATATGTTCCCAGTTGACAGTAATATTTATATTTATTTTAACCACTTATATGTGCTTCGTAGATACTACTAAATACTACTTTTCGTTGTATAAGGACTATTTTTAGACTTTTAGTCGGTCAGCAACTCCATATCTCAGGTGCTGTGCCCTGACATCGCTGTCGGCAAGGTTAGCATAGTGCCGGGTCATCTGAAGTGAGCTGTGCCCCAGTTTCTTTTGCAGACTGAAAGGATCACCACCGTTTCGTAGATATAGTACCGAGCTCGTATGCCTTAGCTTATGTGGATAGCAGCTTTTAAGCCCGGCCTTTTTCCCGTACCGGGTAATAATCTTTTCTATCCTACCCGGTCCAAGTGGCCTGCCATCGGAAGTTAACCAGAAGCGCGTGGTACCGATGGGAACAGGGCGATGCTTCAATTTGTATTTAAGTAATGACCTGGCTACCTTGTGACCAATGGGGATATACCTCTCTTTTCCCCCTTTCCCCATTACTTTCAGATATCCGTTCTCTAGGTCGACATCGTCTTCATCAAGAAAAGCCATTTCAGATAACCTGGCAGTAGAATCGATAAAGGTTAGCATTATAGCGTAATCCCTGAATCCGGTATTTGTCTTTTTATCAGGCTGGGATAGCAGTACCTCTACCTCCTTCTGGGAATAAGTCGGTATCACTACATTGGGCACGCTGGGTATTTTTACCTTCTGCATCGGATTGTGGTCGATCATCTCTTCACGGTACATGTAGCTGAAGAAAGCCCGGATGGCTCGCGCGTAGGTTTGGATCGATAGGGCGCTTATTTTTTCCTGTTTAGGTTTATTAAAGGGGTGATGTAGGAACTTAGGCCTCTGCTGGAGGGTGATAATGAACTGCCGGAGGTCATTACCGGTGAGATAATCGATATCCTGTCTTTCTGATCCCAGGAAATCCATGAAGTAGGTGATACTAGAGGTGATCCACCGCACCGTCTTGGGGCTTTTACCTTCTGCTTGAGCGCAGATGCGATAGGCTGTCAGAGCTTCAGATAGGGTAGCCAATGTATTCTCCTTACTCTGACAGCTTATATCTTCTGGAAATGGCAAACTACTACTAAATACTACATTTTGGAAGTTTTGGGGGTAAAGCAGTTGCTCCTGTTGAGTGTGTGGCGTCCCTGGAGAGATTCGAACTCTCGACCCGCTGCTTAGAAGGCAGCCGCTCTGTCCACCTGAGCTACAGGGACGCATTGCTAGCTATTCAAATTTAACACGAGCCGAGGGACAGGTCAAGATTTTTTATCCCTCTCTCCATATTTAGTTACTGGATTTGAGATGTTTGACGTGTCGGTAAATATAGAGGGCAATCAGGGCGATGATCAGGATGAAGACCGGGACATCGAAAGGTCGCATTACAGTCCGTATCTGCTCCCAGTGATTACCTAGCTGGTAGCCCCCATAGGCTAATCCGGCACACCAGATAAAAGATCCGAGAAAAGTATAGATTAAGAATTTGATAACATTCATTCTGGCTATTCCGGCGGGAAGACTGATAAAAGTGCGCACAATTGGTAACAGCCGGGAAACGAAGATAACCCAGCTGCCACTCCTGTTAAACCATCGGTCGGCCAGAGCTAAGTCCTGATGAGATATAAGGATATATTTTCCATATTTCTCTAAAAAAGGTCGCCCACCCCACATACCCACTCCGTAAGCAATAATTGAGCCGATAGTGCAGCCTAAAGCACCGTAAGCTCCAGCTACCAGACTGTATATTGCCGGTAATGATTGCTCCTTAATAAGCATCCAGCCAGAAAGGGGCATGATAAGTTCACTGGGCAAAGGAATGCAGGCACTCTCTATTGCCATGAGTGCCACCACTCCAGGCCAGTACATTATTGAATAAATAGAACTAATAAAATTTAGTATTGCTTGTTCAATGGGAAACACTCAGGCAGTATAGCAAAATAGCGGTTTAGCATCAATCTAATATTGAAAAATACCTATCATAGTCGGTTGACAATAACTTCCTGGCGTTGTTAGTATAGTGGAGGTTTAGAATTATATTGGTAAGCGGGCGAATTATGCCTAAATTATTGGACAGGATAGATAGCCCTACAGATTTGAAGGTGTTTACCCAGCAGGAGCTCGAGAGGTTGGCTTCCGAGATAAGAGAAGAGCTGGTGACTATTGTTTCTGCTAATGGAGGACATCTGGCTTCCAATCTGGGGGCGGTTGAACTTACGCTAGCTTTACACAGGGTATTCGATAGCCCGCGAGATAAGATTGTCTGGGATGTAGGACACCAGGCTTATACTCATAAACTCCTTACCGGCAGGAAAGACCGTTTCGCTTCGCTTCGTCAGTACGGTGGGCTTTCTGGTTTTACTTCCCGTGATGAGAGTGAACACGACCCGTTTGGTGCTGGTCACGCCAGCACCTCGATCTCAGCAGCCCTGGGAATGGCTATCGCCCGTGACCTCTCCAAAGATGATTACCATGTAGTAGCGGTCATTGGCGATGGAGCGATAACAGGGGGGATGGCTCTGGAAGCGCTCAATCAAGCCGGACACCTGGGCTCCAGAATTACGGTGGTACTGAATGATAACGGGATGTCAATCTCTCCGACTGTTGGTTCCCTGGCCAAATTACTGGCTAAAGTGCGTTTTGACCAGCGTTACCACAAGGCTAAAGAAAAAAGCCGGCGGCTATTAAGGCGTCTTCCCTTTGGCAACAGGTTATGGTGGGCAGGCCGGCAAGTTGAGAGCGGTGTTAAAGGGCTGGTGATGCCGACAATGCTGTGGGAGGAACTTGGTTTTGCCTATATGGGGCCAGTCGACGGGCATAACCTCCGGGAACTTGAGACGGCTCTGACTCAGGCACGAGACTTTCGATTACAACCGACACTGGTCCATGTTATTACCACCAAGGGTAAAGGTTATCTGCCGGCCGAAGGGGATGCTGTTTACTTTCATGGTGTAGCAGCTAAGAATAGTACTAACAAAGCAATACTAACATATAGTGAGATATTTGCTAAGACTATGCTCCATCTGGCCAGGGAGAACCCCAGACTGGTAGTCATTACGCCAGCCATGCCGGAGGGGAATTGCCTGAACATTGTTCAGGCAGAGTTTCCTGAGCGTGTTTTTGATGTTGGTATCTGCGAGCAACATGCGGTTACCTTTGCCGCTGGTCTGGCTACCCAAAACTATATCCCTGTTGTGGCGATATATTCTACTTTTCTCCAGCGTGCCTTTGACCAGATTATTCACGATGTTTGTCTTCAAAATTTGCCGATTGTGTTTGCCATTGACCGTGGTGGTATTGTTGGCGATGATGGCAAGACCCATCAGGGCACTTTTGACCTTTCTTATTTAACACTGATTCCCAACCTGATTGTGTCAGCCCCTAAGGACGAAAATGA
>CAYOHA010000050.1:0-12990 GCA_964403625.1 uncultured Dehalococcoidales bacterium
TGCCAATCGCCCAGCCGAAAGCAAGCAGCCAGAACGTACGTGTCCTGAGAGCTTCACCAAGAGTGAAATCATATTCCTCGCCTAAACTATTCCCCTCGATTGAGGTATTAGCCGGTATTCTGCCATCCGCCACCGAGCCGATGTTTTCAGGTCTTGACCGTAGCAGTAAGGCGCAGGGAAAGCCGATTGCCCATATCATCAAGCCGGTGATATAAGCGGATTCCCGCCATCCCATCTGGTTCTGGATGAATACCAGGGTTGGGACTCCGATAACGCCGGCCATAGAATAACCAAGGCTCATCACGGACTGGGAGATTGTCCTTTTTCTGCGGAACCAGTTGTTCACCGTTACCGACATCACCAGCAGTCCCTGTAAGCCCGTTCCCAGAGTAATAACTATGCTTGAAAGGTAAAACATCCAGTACGAGTCGGTTATGCCGAAAAGAATGAAACCCAGCCCCATAATGAGAACACCGGTTGCCACAACACGGCGGGGTCCGAACCTGTCTACCAGGAAGCCTTCAATGGGTCCGGTTATTGC
This sequence comes from uncultured Dehalococcoidales bacterium, assembly GCA_964403625.1. Classification (GTDB taxonomy): domain Bacteria; phylum Chloroflexota; class Dehalococcoidia; order Dehalococcoidales; family UBA2162; genus CAYOHA01. Next base: position 542 of record CAYOHA010000050.1, read on the forward strand.
CCCCTCGATCTGGGTAACGGAGCGAGGACCTGCCAGTGCCGCTTTGCTCCAGTTAAAATCAGTCTGCAGCGGTCCGAGATACGTTGAGAAACCCTGACTGGTTATACCCTGAAAAAATTGTGTGACGGCTCCGATGATGACGATTATCCAGCCATAGAATGGCTTTTTACCTATCCAGGGATACCAGGGAGTAGCTGGTTTTGGTGAGATGGCCATAATTAACTGATTATAGCCTTTATGTCCTGGTTTCACAATTTAAAAGAGTGTGGTTTTCTCGAGTCGGTTGTCCGGAAGGGGTGATAAGGAATATAATCAGGTTATTCAGCCTTAATCTGTGAATCCGGGTATAAAAAGGTCTCCTCAACGGAGTCAGAATATGATGTGTGTCTCAAGACAATCCACGGATTAGGGCTCAGCACCGGGAGTAAAAGACGGTTTTGGGAACAGCTAACATCGGGACGGGAAGAGTCCAGCGCAGGGACTGGACACAGGGTAGCATCCTCAATAATCTAGTTATCCTTTACTGGCCCATGCTGGTTAGTAGCCTGTTAAATACGCTGGGCCCGACCATCGATATGATATGGATCGGGCGGTTGGGCGCGACGTCTATTGCCGGCGTTGGCGTGTCCGCCATCGTCATCATGGTGGTAAATTCCCTGGCTATGGGCATTTTTACCGGGACAGGGGCTATGGTGGCACGCTTCGTCGGAGCCCGTGACGAAACAAAAGCGAATTTGGTTGCCCAGCAGGCAATTGTTCTTGTCCTGGTGTATTCAATACTCATGGCCTTGGTCGGCATTTTCCTCGCCGATAAGATTCTGCTTATACTCGGTGTGGAGCCTGATGTCGTCGAGCAGGGTGCTGCCTATATGCGGATACAGCTTATCGGCATGGTGACCATGACAGGAATTTCGGCGGGACAGAGCATCATGAATGCCTCGGGTGATACCCGTACTTCAATGATAATAAGCCTCATCTACCGGATATTCCATGTAGGTTTAGCCCCGTTTCTCATTTTCGGGTGGTGGGTCTTCCCAAAGCTCGGTGTTAGCGGAGCCGCCCTGAGCAGTGTCATCTGCCAGGCTATCGGAGGAACCCTGGCAATGTGGATACTTCTTACCGGACGAACCCGGTTGCGTTTGACGCTCAGGCATTTCAAATTTGACAGCAATATCATCTGGCGGACACTCAAGATTGGTTTCCCCGCCTCCATAACCCATATCGAGAGGAGTTTCTCCGATCTTGTCCTGGTGCGTTTTATTATACCTTTCGGAACATTCGCTGTAGCTTCACATTCGATCGTCCAGAGGATAGACCAGTTCCCGCAAATGGTCTGTGGTTCTCTTGGCTCAGCTTCGGGAGTACTGGCAGGCCAGAATCTCGGTGCCGGTCAGGCTGGGCGGGCAATTCGGACGGGGTGGATTGCTGCTGGCCTGGCTACCTTGCTCTCGATCTTTATCTCAGCGGCAGTCTGGTTCTGGGCAGAAGACCTGATACGAATATTCAACAATGATCCGGAGTTGGTTGGCATCGCGAGCAATTTTCTCCGCATACAAATAGCCGGTTACATCTTCTGGGGAATCGTAACGTCCCTGAGCATGTGTTTGAACGGCGTTGGCGACACCGTGATTACTATGGTGACAAACCTGACCACGATGTGGGGCTTTGCGATTACTATGGCTTACATCCTTTCCCAGCACACCAGCCTCGGAGTCTACGGTATCAGGTGGGCGATGGTGGGAGGGATCGTGATAAGGGCGGTTATCTATGGAGTTTACTTCAAGATAGGGAGGTGGCAGAGAAAGCAGGTTTGATGCAGGTGTCTACGACCATAAATTTTGGTGCCACTGTTCTAATAATCCGTCATTTAGTTTAGCGATCTCTGTTCCTGATATATATTCATTTACCCGAGTATATTATTCGGTATCCCTTCCCAGGCTGCTCGCTCTGCTTCGTAGGGAGCAGTCTCAATATGGGATTCTTTACCAAGGACCATCATCTTGCGCTCTTTACCGTAGCGAGGCCAATTGCCAAGTCCCGGACAACTCGGGTCGCCGGTTTTGGCGAAGGCAATCCAGGCATCCTGCATATTCTCCGCCAGCTTCTGCGCTTCCGGGCTACAGCCATGGAACTCCTCGAGCAGGTTGCCGAAGATAAAGCCAACATCGAGAGCGTGGCATGCCCCTAAACCCGGTGCCGACGACTTCCAGGTGAAGACGTATCCGTAACTCGGTTTGCCAAGTTTCTCCTGATACTCGCACAGGCGGATGTTTGGCATACGGAAATGCTGGTCACCCTGAATAGCGGCATAAATTTCGTACACTGTTACCGGTAAATCACGTTTCGCCAGAGCCAAACGGTATTTCTCGATGAGTCCGGCGGCATATTGCTCCGGCACGAGCTGTTTGACACGTCGCACCATACCATCTCCGTCCATCTTGACAATATCCGTGCCCGCCATTAAAGCAAAAAGCTTACCCTCTTCAAGATTAGAGCCGGCCAGCACCATGACGTCTCTGGCTGACCCTTGCTTAATAGCATCGAGTGGAATATCTCTGAGCACCTCGCCATCAAGTACCGGACCAAAACCCCCTCCGGAGGGGCCAAGTCTGGTCTGAGCGGTAATAAACTCTTCAGGCGCAAGAGATCTCAGAGCCTTGATATCCTTCCCTGAGACACCGAGTTTATCCAGATACCTTTCAGCCATTATAATGGCTTTTGCCGTAGGCTGGGATTTGCTGGCGCCACTCTGTAATATAGCTTTCTGGAATAGCCCTTTAGATTGCGGTATAGCCAGCAAGGCACCTATACTCTCAGCTCCGGCTGACTCACCGAAAACAGTCACGTTATCCGGATTACCGCCAAAAGATGAAATATTATCCTTTACCCACCGCAGAGCAGCAATCTGGTCGAGGAGAGCTTCATTGCCGGTGGACGGTATCCTGCCATCCGTCACATTTTTCAGATGCAAGAATCCGAAGGCGCCCAGCCGGTAATTGACAGTGACCAGGACCACGCCACCCCGATTTGGGAGTGTTTTGCCTGGATTATTAGGCGTGGAGCCGGAACCGTGTATGAAGGCACCGCCGTGAATCCAGACCATCACCGCTCTCTTACCATTATCGGCTGCCGGAGTCCAGATATTAAGGAAAAGGCAGTCCTCATCTTGCGGCTCTTCTGACGGCTTTCGCCCTGGTATGGGAGTTGGCATTGTGTCCTGAGGGCAGATGGGGCCAAACATCTTTGCGGAGCGTATTCCCGACCACGGTTTTACATCTTGAGGCGGCATCCAGCGCAGTTCGTCTACAGGAGGGGTAGTATAAGGTACGCCTTTGAAGACATAGAGTCCGTCCTCATATACCCCCTGGAGTTTGCCCGACTTCGTCTCGACGATTATTCCTTTTTGTGCCATTTTGGACTGCCTCCATCCTGTCAGTGAATTTCTACAACCTGTAGTGTTCCTGCGTTCCCCAATCTGGGTGATCTCCAGTGCCCTTCCATTCGTACTCTGCGCCCTTGTGTTTGTGTATTAATACGTGTCCTCCTGCATAACCGTCATGCTGGTAGACAACAAAGTAGCCGTCCTCCTCTGGCTCGCCAGCAATCATTTCAGTTGCCTTACCTGCTAACCAGGCCCGAAGCTCTTTTGCTCTTACCGGGCGGCCAGATTTGCAGACTACGAGACCATTCCGGCGTCGGTATAATGCCCCGGTACCCCCATCGAGTTCGCTGCATCCGCCTCGTATCAGTGCGTCACTGAGAAAATGGGCACAGTTATTTCTGAAGCTTTCGCCGCAAACACACGAGCCCGAGTATCCGGCAAAAGCACCCGCAAGAACACTATTAACTTGTGCTGGTGCCTGTTGACCATCTTCCGACTGCCTCTGAAGTTCGTTCTCTGGTAGTTTCTGGCTCTCAACGTGTGTCTCAACTTCAAGTTTTTCCTTCTGGTACGGAGTTTGCCTGGATAGAGGTTCATTCCTGGTAACTATGTCCGCAATCCTATCAGCCTCCTGCTCGAAGATATCTTTTTGCGGGCTGGCGGTAAGCTTGGCATCTACCGATTCAACGAGACGCTGTACGTACCTGTTACCATAGGTCTGTTCAAGTTGTAGTACGAAATTAGTCAGGTGTTGCCCGGGAGGAGTTTCTGCCAGCAACGAAGCGTGCTCGTCCATTTTGGGATGAAAAGGAGTTTCAGTTAAAGAAAATGGTCCGTTGTCTTTTATATATTGTTGTTCTAATAAGGACTGAGAGTCCTGCTTTCCGAGACGATGTTTCTGGTCTGCCTTCTTATTGGTTGTTTTAGTCACTCTCTCGTGCTTTGCCATCTCTCTCGCTCCGGTTCAAAATACATGATGAATAATAACTTTATATAATAAAGCTCGTTCGGAGGTGATTATATCACATTGATGTAAATAATTGGTAAATCTACAGTTTATTTCTGGATAATTATGTGAAAGTGATTTTTTATATTTTCAAGACACTGCTGGGTCTGAACTTTCTAATCACTTTCTATTGCCATATTTGTGAATCCAGCCCATTGACAACAAATTTGGGTTAGTGTCTAATGTAGGTATTTATAACTTTGAGAGTGCATCAGTAAGCCTGATGTTCCTTGCAATGTTGTAAGGAGACGGAGGATGGTTAATAAAATTGAACTAAGTGTTCCGCAGACATCTTTCGTTCTCTCTGCCGGGGACACCATTGAGGTAATCACCGGAGTCCACAACCGGGGACAAACTATAGACCAGCTTACACTCAGCGTCGAAGGTCTACATCCCAGCTGGTATACAGTCCCTATTTCAAGTATCGCTGTATTTCCCAATGATATAGATAACTTTACTATTATCCTGAACCCACCGATGACGGCTGGAACCAACGGCGGTATTTTCCCCTTTTTGGTAAAGGTATCATCGAGAGAAAACCCGGACAACGTAGCTTCAGTAAGCCTGACACTTGAAATTCGAGGTATCCCAAGACTGGACCTTATTATTACTCCTTCCAGGGTTACTGGCAGAAAAGGACTCTATCACATTCTGGTCAACAATGGGAGTGACAGTGACACTAAGGTGACTCTTGCCGCCAGTGACAATAAAGGTAAATTGAAGTTTACTCTGAAACCTGACACTCTACTGGTGCCAAGAAATGGAAAGTCAGAGGCTAGCTTGGAGACAAAGGTAGGATGGTTAGCCTTATTTGGCAGACGAAAGGATTATGAATTTCAAATACAGGCGCTGGTAGCCGGGCCGGATATAACGACTGGAGAGGTCCAGATAGTCAAAGGCGAGTTGGCGAGTATTACCTGGTATCAGGCTATAGCACAACTACTGTTGCCGTATTATCGGGCGATAACGCGTTCGCTATTAAAATTATCAGCCCGACCACCAGCGATTATTTCTTTTGACGTACGAACTGAAGATGGAGTTGAGTTCAAGCTTAACTGGTTGGTCAAAAGGGCGAGTGAGGTAAGGCTTGATGATGAAGAGGTTGAATTACAGGGCAATAAACTGGTCATGCCTGTACAACAGTTAACATATAAGCTTACCGCTCGTAACAAATATGGAAGTTCCAGTAAGGCAGTTGAGGTTAAGCCACTGCCAATACCGGAAGCCAGGGTCAGCGAGCAGTTTACAGCCTCCTTATCGCCCCCTCAAGTTCAAGTTGTTGCCGGTGGACCGCCGATACAAATGACATTGAAGGTTAGAAACCTTAGAAATATTGTCGATAAATTCAATATTGAAATACAGGGACTCGATAAGTCATGGTATAAGCTATCATCGTCAACTGTTGCTTTAATGAACCAATCCGCAGATGAGATACAAATTCTAATCCAACCGCCAAAAAAGAAAGGAGTCAAATCCAGGGCATATCCCTTTGCCGTCACGGTACTCTCGCAGAGTACGCCCGAGGAAACAATCAGTGTTGTTGGCCAGCTTGAAATACTGCCATCAGTAGAAAATAAACTGACCATCCGTCCTTTCCGAGTAAATTGCCGGAGGAAAGGTCGTTTCTTTATTACACTCGCTAATACCGATGTTTCCAGTGCTGGAATCGTACTCAAGGCTACTGACCTGGAGGATGGTTTAAAATTCTATTTTAGAACGGATAATCCAACAGTTCCGGCCTGGGAAATTCTCGAAGTACCGCTGATAGCCAAACCGAAACACGGTACGGTAATAGGCGGGAAGAAGCGCTACGATATCACTGTGACCGCTACTACCAGCGATGGTAATTCCCAATCAGAACGCTGTGAACTGAATTTTAGCCCACTTATTGGTAGCTGGCGAAAACTCATACGTATGATCGGAGCTGTTGGTGGCCTGGCTATCATAATAATAATCCTGTATACTTTTGTCCAACTAGGCGGTGGTTGGGGAATGTTACGAAGTAGCCCCGCAGCATGGTTTGAACAGCTAATATACAGTCTAAAGCACCTTTTTTAATTAAAAAGAACACAAGGTCAGGTTTCTATATCAAATAAAGGGCGGGATATTGGTGACGAGTGAAAGAATCTGGGATAGTTTTTTACTCCTTATGGTATTATGGAAACCGATGAAGTTGAGTTGAGAGGTAGGCTATGAAAAGTAAACGAGACATACTCTTGAGGGTTATATGCATGATACTGTTAGTAGTAACTGCAACAGTTAGTGCTTGTCACCCAGTGGCGCAGCCTGGGCAGGTTCTTAAGATAGGCATGACAGTATTAACCATACCTGGGATTCAGCCCGGTGTAACCACACCGGAGTCCAAAGCTAATACTCCACAAACACATGGTATTCTTGATGCTATTAAATACATAAATACTGAACTTGATGGAGCCTGGGGATACCCTATCGAAGTAGTGGTTGCAGAAGAGAGTTTTGACCCCGCTGTAATGTCAAAGGTTATCGATATGTTTATGAATGAGGGTTGTTTGATGTTTTCTACTTCCTCAGCAGTGGCGATGTCGGCAGCTATGCAAAAGGCTAATCAGGCTAAGTTTCCTGGTCTTTCTTTCGGGAGTTTCCCAGCACTTTACCGGCCACCGCAGCATATTTATGTTCAAAGGCCTGACTTCGGTGATGCCTGGGTAGCTTTTACCAAATATTATAAGGAGAATATATGGAAGGAGAAGCGGCCACTCCGGATAGCACTACATGTACTCGATACTAAAGTCGGCCTGGCAGTCCGGGATGCAGCCTGGGCTATGTTTGAGGAATTGGGTGTTGAGATTGTAGCTACTGAGTTACATACATTAGATACCACTTCCGAAAGGGAATCTCTAACTCGGATTAAAGAAAAAGATCCGGACATATTATATATAGCCAGTGCAGTACCAACTTCCGTCATCCTCAAAGATGCCTATGACCTGGGTATGTATTCAGATATGGTTATCGCTATTGCTGACAGTGGTATCGATAACTTGATTAAAATTGCTGGTGCTGATATTACTGAAGGTATCTACAGCCCGGCTTCCATAGTAAGTTGGGGCGATGATGTGCCCGGGATGGCCAAGATGATAGAATATGTCCGTAAATATCACCCCGAGGACGAAGGTAATTCGTCATATTTGAATGGATGGGTACAGAGTCTGGTTATGGCTGAAGTTTTAAAGCTGGCAGTAAAAAATGCAGGTTATGTCGTGCTTGCCAAGGGCGGAGTTGAATCGTGGCAAGCTGTAGAAACGATGGGAATCCAGAAGCTGAAAAATTCTGATATTGGTGGCTTTCAAGGTAAAGCCAGCTATACTAATGGAGACAATCGATTGACAAAGTCGGTCCGTATCGTTCGGATAAAGAACGGAAAACCCGCGCCAGTAAGTGATTGGATTGAAACACCAATGATTAAGTATGAGGAGTTTCCCTGGTTCCAGACACAGTGATTCTTGACCGCTTGATTAATAATATACTAATTATGGTGAGTCGGTGTCATCAAATTTAAGAAGGTCATATTCAAAGAGGTACTTAGTCTGTCCTTAACCGATAGCCCACTCCTGGTTCAGTAATAATAAACTTTGGGCGTGTGGGGTCAGGTTCAATCTTGCGTCGTAGGTTACTGATATTCACATGTAACATATGGTATTCTTCTGCGTATTCCACTCCCCAGACTTCACGAAGTAGGTGGTTGTGGGTCAGTACCTTTCCGGCATGATTCACCAGCACACGGAGTAGTTCATATTCGGTGGGTGTCAGCTGTATATCACGTGCTGACACGGTAACCAGCCTTCGTGTCAGGTCTATTTTTAAACTTCCGTAGGTGAAGATAGGTTCGTTGGCTATTTGGCTAGTGCGACGTAGGGCAGCACGAAGCCGCGCTAGTAATTCTCCTACGCTAAAGGGCTTAGTCAAATAGTCATCCGCTCCGGCGTCAAGTGCTGCAATTTTATCGCTCTCTGAGCCTCGAACAGAAAGAATAATAATTGGGATTTGTGTCCACTCACGGAGTAATCGAATAACCTCAACGCCATCTATATCTGGCAGTCCCAGGTCAAGGACGACAACATCCGGTTTCTGTGTAGTAGCGTCCGAAAGCCCGTCCTGCCCAGAGGATGCTTCCATAATTGTATACCCCTGAGAAGAAAGAGCGACTCTAAGGAATTGCCGAATAGCCTGCTCGTCATCAATCACAAGTACCCGTTGATTAGACATCAGGATTTTCCTTTATGTTTGATTGTTGCACCACCGTCGGAAGAGTTAGAATTATGATAGTACCACCACGGGGGCGGTTCTGAGCCGCAATATGACCACCGTGAGCTTCAACAATACCCTTGCTGATGGATAAACCCAAGCCCGTCCCGGCCACTTTATCAGGACGCTGTATACGATAGAACTTGTCGAATACGTACAACAAGTCCTGCGGAGGGATACCAGGACCATAGTCAGCCACTTCGATACGGACCTCATGGTCAATCTGTCGGCCTTTGATTTCGATAGGCAAGTTAACCGGTGAATATTTGAGAGCGTTGTCTAAAACATTAACTAACACCTGGACAATAAGAGCGAAGTCCACAGACACAAAAGGCAATTCTGCTGGTATATTTATCGAAATTATACGGTTATGAGTGCGGCTACTCAATTGTTCCAGTGCAGCGCCAACTAAGTCCTGTACATCGGAGGGCTGCCTGGTTATCTTCATCGCGCCAGCTTCAATCCTTGATACATCAAGTAGATTGGTTATCAAACGATTCAGCCGCTCCGCTTCCTCACGAGCAACCTGCAGCATATTCTTTTTAGCAGCATCGTCAAGACTCATTCCTTCTTCCTGTAGACTGCTCAAGACGCCAATGATAGACACCAGTGGCGTCCGCAAGTCATGGGAAATCGAGTTAATAAGGGCGGTCTGTAATTTTTCCGTGTCCCTGAGAGCACGGCTTAACACTTGAGCACTTTGTGCTTCTTCACCTAACTGGATGCCCTCGATAGCAACTGCAGCAAGGTCAGCATAGGCACCCAAAAGTTGTTCCTGCTCGATAGTCAACTCAACGCCAGAATCAATCGCCGAAAGGGCTATGACACCGATCGTCCCCCTTGCTGTAACCAGAGGCGAATACCGGGCTCCAGCATTTGGTAGGGTATCAGTACCATGTCCCGCCACTGTCTGGTGTTGATAACACCAGATCGCCGTAGCCATTTCATTTTCGCTGACGCTGACATTCGGCTGATCGGCATAAGGCTTAAGCATCCCTTTGTATGTTGGGTCTGGTAAGAATACTATCGTATCCCGCCTAAAAGTTTCTTTGGCTCTCTTTACGATGGCACTGATATAGGATTCAATTTGGCTGGAGATAGCGAGGTCTCGAGCCAGTGCATAGAGTGTAGCCGTCTGCCTTTCTCGACGTGTTGCAGCTTCAGTCTGCTGCCGAATTCTTCTCATCAGGTAACTAATACTCAAACCAACCAAGAGTAGCACAACAAAGGTAAGGATATATTTGGTATCATACACGGTAAAGGTAAAGAATGGAGAAATGAACAAGAAATCAAATAAGAGTACACTCACAACAGATATCAGAACAGATGGGCCAAATCCCCAGAAGAAAGCCGTAGCAAGAACACATATTAAATAGACCATAATCAAGTTTGCTTCAGCGAAAAACTCTGGGGCTAACTTACCGAGTAAAGTAGCCAGAGCCACTAATCCCAGACCTTTAAGGAAACCTTGCCAGTTACCAAAGAAGGTTCTAATTTGCTTCGTACTTCTCCGCATAGTCTCTCCGCCGCTCACCACGTGTACATCGATATTTTCACTCCGGCGGATAAGCTGGTCTGCAAGTGGTCGGCTGAACAACCGCCATCGATATCTCCTTTTCGGTCGGGCAACAACTAGCTTAGTAATATTATTGGCAGTAGCGTACTGCATCACTGTGTCGACAACGGTTTCTCCCTGAATAGTCACAGCTTTTGCTCCGAGACGCCGGGCTAACCGCAAGGTATCTGTTACCTGGTCTTGTTGCTCGGGTGTTAGTCGAACAGTATCAGGCGTCTCAACATATATCACTGACCACTCAGCCCCTAGTTCGTAAGCCAGCCGCCGGGCACTACGGATCAATCGTGTACCAAGAGAATCGGGGCTTATACAGACCAGAAGGCGTTCTCCGGATTGCCATGGACCACGTATGGCATGGGCTTTCATATACGCCAGCGTTTGCTCATCTACATGTTTAGCCGCAGTGCGCATAGTCAGCTCGCGCAGGGCAATGAGATTACCTTTCTGGAAAAACTTCTCGACAGCCGAGGCTATCTGCTCCGGGACATAGACTTTACCTTCTTTAAGTCTTTTAAGTAGTTCATCAGGAGGCAGGTCAACAATCTCGATTTCGGTCGCGTTGTCAATAACACTATCTGGTACCGTTTCTCGCATCCAGACGCCGGTAATCTGTGCTACTGCGTTTCGCACGCTCTCCACGTGCTGGATATTGAGTGTGGTGTAGACATCAATCCCCGCCTCCAGTAGCTCCTCTATATCCTTATAGCGTTTGGCGTGACGTGAACCAGGGGCATTCTCATGGGCAAGCTCATCAACCAGTGCTAACTGTGGACGACGCTTTATAACCGCATCAGTGTCCATTTCAAATAGCTTAATCCCACGGTACTCCACCTGCCTTCGGGGGATAACTTCAAGACCCTCCATGATAGCTTCTGTCTCGACTCGACCATGTGTCTCTGCAATGGCGACGACTACATCTGTGTCCTTCTTCCGTAGACGAGCCGCTTCGAGCATGGTATAGGTCTTACCCACACCGGGGGCGTAACCGAGGAATATTTTTAATTTCCCTCGCCTTTCTTGTTCTTCCTCAGCCTTGACCCGTTCCAACAATTCGTCAGCATTCGGGCGGGAATATTCTTCAGTCATAGATTTATCTCCAAGTCAATTTTATACCCTACATCATTACAAGTCTATTTGACTCTATCCAATGCCAGATTGAGCTCCAAAACATTTACTCGCGGTTCTCCAAGTATGCCAAACTGGCGGCCTTCTGTGTAGTCATTTACCAGTGTATAGACCTGCTCCTTACTTAAGTTGCGATACCGTGCGACGCGAGGGACCTGGTAGTTAGCTGCAGCAATACTGATGTGTGGGTCAAGTCCGCTGGCTGAGAATGTGACTAAATCCACAGGTATCGGTTGGCTATTACCTAGATCGACGGCCTTCAGCGCCTCTATGCGTAATTGCACTGCTTCGCGAAGCTCAGGGTTTAACAGCCCGTAGTTTGAACCTGATGAGGCGGCAGCGTTATATGGGAAAGATGATGTTGCGGAGAGCCTACCCCAGAAGTATTTAGGGTCGTTGAAAGGCTGCCCGATCAGTTCTGAGCCGACACTCACTCCATTTTCCTCAATCAGGCTGCCATTAGCCTGATGATGAAAGAAGGCTTGAGTAATACCTGTTACGGCTAAAGGATAGATTATTCCTGTAACAATTGTGAACAACCCCAGAAATATTAAAGCCATTCGAAGTTGGCGCCACATCAGACTTACCTCCTATCAATTACGCTAAGTGTAAGGCTACCAAAATCATATCAATCAACTTGATACCGAGAAACGGCGTAATCAACCCGCCTACGCCGTAAAGAAGCAGGTTGTACCGCAGAAGCCTCGCTGCTCCAATCGGACGGTACGGCACTCCACGCAAGGCTAGTGGCACGAGCATAATGATAATAAGGGCATTGAACATTACTGCCGACAGGATAGCACTTTCCGGTGTAGCTAGGCGCATGAAGTTCAACGCCTGTAAAGCGGGGTAAGTTGTAGTAAATGCCGCTGGAATGATAGCAAAATACTTGGAGACATCGTTAGCGATGCTGAATGTGGTTAGGACTCCACGGGTCATCAGCAATTTCTTACCTGTCTCTACAATTTCAATAAGTTTGGTAGGGTTGCTATCAAGGTCAATCATATTGGCTGCTTCCCGGGCTGCCTGTGTCCCGGTGTTCATGGCTACCGCCACATCAGCTTGTGCCAGTGCCGGCG
>CAYOHA010000051.1:0-12781 GCA_964403625.1 uncultured Dehalococcoidales bacterium
CAGACCCAATCGGATTAAGAAGACACCTGATAAGATGACAAGAAATGAATAAACAGGAGGTGATGAGACAAGAAAATAATAAGTAATACTGGGGATATTAAATATCACAATTCTAGGCAATAATCATCATGGAAAACCAAAAAGTTTCACAAAAAATCATAAGGAGGATAAAAACAGGTGAACAGATTTCTTATCAAGGCAAGTAAATCGTTCCGGCGCGGCGAGAAGGGCTTCACCCTGGTCGAGCTACTCATCGTCATCGCCATCATCGCCATCCTGGCGGCAATTATTATCCCCAATGTGGCTAGAGTCATCAGAGAAGGCAGAATAGCTGCAGCCAGGGCGGAAAGGGCTGAGTTACAGGTCGGTATCGACGCGGCAATGGCTAGCGTTGGCGCAAATCAGCTTGATGCAAATGAAGTAGTTAGCCCAAGTGACTTTAGTATTAACACTAACTTAGCTGCACCAAATGATGTAGTGGACGTAGAGGAATGGCTAGTCAGAACCGAAAACGTAAAAGGCACATGGACAGTCTCAGTAAATGGTACAATTGTTGCTTGTACCATTTATCCTGGATTAGATTTGTATCTAGATGATATAATGGAATAGATTCATTTCACAATTTTGAATTAATATATAAAGATTTGTGAACCAGAAATAACCCTTCCTTTCCTTAAGGAGGGGTTATTTTTTGGTTAATATGGGATTAATATTCAATGAAAATCGTTGTCCTCTTGAGTCAACCAAACATGCTAGCGGTAAAAGATCAATTGAGTTAGTAGATATATAACCAGTGTATCAGGTTTGTACTACTCATCTCCAATCAAGTTAAGGACAAGCTTTACATTTCTTATTCGAGTCATCTCAGAATAAAGCCCGCAGGGAGAGAAAAAGATCATTTCATTTTTATTTCCTCGCCTTTAACGGGAGAGGACTAAGAGCTTGCCTCTTACTCGATACGGGGTGAGGGTGATACTGATATTTACCCCTCACTTGCATCTCTCCCACAAGGGAAGAGAGAATGGGGGATTTAGAAAAAGGAAAATCCCCCTTAGTTCCCCGCCTGCTAAAGTCTTATACGGCGGGCAAGCCCTTTACGAAAGGGGGAAATATAAGCTAGCTTTATGAATAAGAAGAAAGTGAGAAAAAACTTCTCCCTTTAATAAAGGGAGAGTGAGAGGGATTTAATAAGGGCTTCGCCCTCTCAAACTCTCCCTTACTATACTACCATTCCCGCTCCGTACAACTCTGCTATTCCCGCGGAAGCGGGAATCCAGAGCCAACGCCCCACCTGGATTCTGTGCCTGCATGCAGGCGTGTCAAGTTGGGAATGGATAATTATAAGATTGCTTACAGCAATGATAGGTAGAAAAATCCATTCAACCATTCCCGCCTCGTATCAGTGTACGGAGTAAACTCCAATGGGAATTCATTTACACCGCCCCCTCCCTGAGATTCTTCGCCCGCCCTGAGGCGGGCTCCAGAATGACACTACCACTGACTTATTATTAAACATCTGCACGTTTTGATATAGAAGAAAAAAAGAGAGGCAAAAGAAGAAGGCTTACCGCTTACGGTAAGCCTTCTTATCTTCTTTTTCTCGTCTGATAAAAACATTACTCTGGGTTAATACAATGAAAGTTGAATTGCGAAGTTATACCCATCAGCTCCGTACTGGATTGATGAGATAAGGACGCTGGAGAATCTGCCGCCGTCTATTAATCGCAGATATCTGGCGTACCTGAAGATGTCCTTACGTTCCGGGGCAACTCCCGTTATGCTGGCTGACCCGCCGGTATCATTGATACTATGTAAAAGTACTTTCCCCAGCAATTCGGGGCTGGCAATCGGCTCTAGGTCGCCACAGACTCGTTCCCTAGCTTCCGCCAAACCATTAATTTCAGCTTCAAAAACAACCCCGTAAGCCTGTACCGGAGCAATCGCGGCTTCCTTCTGATTTACCTGACTTCTCAATGCGTTTACCTGCTCAAGTTTCTGGGCGTTCTGCTCCTCAATCGGAGGAAGCTGTTCCCGCAGTTCCTTCGTATCAGAGGCAGCCCTCTGGCTAATTAAGAAAAGGAAGACAAGGACGCCGATGCCGACAACAATGCCGGCCGGGATGAGTATTGCACTGCGTTTGATGCGCATCGGCCGGTAAGCTTCGGGCAGGGCATTGAAGTCCACTAAGGAGAAGTACTCTCCCTCTTTCGCCAGGGGGTAGCCCTTGAGGGCAAGGCCGATATTGACCATAAACTCGTTGGCTGGAAAGCTCTCCGGGTATTCCATCGGTGAAGTCAGTAACGAGACCGATAGCTTCAAACTTCCGACCAGCGCTTGCCAGGTCTCCGGTGCCTCTGCCAGGTCGCCACTCACTAAAACAGGCACTTTCGCATCCAGTGGCTCTTCAGGGTGGCTGGAGTTATAGAATGCGACGGTTCGTTCCAGCTCTTCGGCGATTGATGCAATATTATCGGATAGTGATTCCGATTCACCGTGCAGGGACAGACTGCGGATTACCTGGGGTACCCGATTCACTAGCACAATAATATCAAGGTAACTCGACCTGGCGCTGACGATGATAGCCTTTTTCTGATTGATGACCCGGCTCAGGGCTAAAGGAGAAAGGTCAATAATATTTGGTTCCAGACCCGCCAGGCGGAGTGTACTGATGGTAACATCGGTTTCATTACGCGGGAAAGCTGCCAGAAAAACATGGGTTTCTCCTGTTGGAGAAGGTAGGCGCTGGTAGGAGAGATAAACCTCGTCCAGTGGTACCGGTATCACCCTTGCGGCTTCACGTTTTACCGCTTCGGGCAGGATATTTTCCGGCAGCTGGGGTAAAGTAATCAACCGGTATAGCGAATTCAGCCCGCCCAGACCGGCGGTAACTTTCCTGACGTTGAGTTTTGCCTGAGTAATCAGCTCTTTGAGCCTCTCGGCAACCTTGTTCTCGTCAACAATTACCCCACCGCTAACCAGGCCCGGCTCCAGAGGAGCACTCGCCCACCTCACCACCTGTTTCCCTTTACTTTCCAGTATCCTGACACTGCTGTCTTCAATAAATACAGTAGTTACTTTTTTTGCCATAATTTTTTCACCTTGGTAGACTGTAGACGCTGACCTGGATGGTGGCCGCCGCCTTAGCCAGCTCCGCTCTTATTTGCTCGACCAGTCTTTGCTCGACCAATGTTTCTATCTCGAGGGTAGTCTTACCTTCTTTCTCTTCGTCGGTTAGGCCGTCTCTTATGTTGATTCTCATTTCGTCTATTGTTTGGTCAGTCAGGGGTTCGGGGATACCTATGTTGACCGATTCCACGGTGGCGGTGACAAAATAGTCACCCGAGGCTATGGCATTAACGTACTTGAGTATATTTGCCACCGTCCCATCGATATAGCCCTTCGACCACTCTGAGACAGCATAAATGGACTCTGTTTCCGGGATAATCCCCTCAACCACGACTGTAAACGATGTAACCTCATAGTTGACCGGTTGCTCCTTCGTGCCTTCCTTTGCCGAGCCTGGTGCTGACGCAGTTATGTTAGTCAATAGCAGGCTGCAATTGTCGGCGATTTCAAAGAACTTCTCGTGGTATTCGATACTCTGGACTGTCGCTGGGAAGACTGCTTGGGTTGTATTAAGCAGTGAGTTAGCTTGGTCCAGGCGGCTCTCCGCATCAGCAAGCTGGCTCTTCAGACCTGACTCTTCAGAGACCAGTTTGGTCAGAATGCCCTCGGCTTGAGATATGTCGCTCTTCAGCTGTTTCTGCTCGCTGATCTGCCCGGAGTAACGTAGATAGAGAAATACCGCCGCCGCGGCGAAGATGATTACCCCCAGTATTATTAGTATTCTTGTTATTAGCTTCATATGTTCCTTTTTCTATGGCTAGTTTTTTTTCCAGCCACGTTTAACTATCCAGATTTTGTATTTTAAATTACTGCTTCATAGGTTGGGGGGTATGTCGGTTTGGCCGTTTTTGATATAGTGAAAGTTACAGTATTGTAATCAACTGTAGAGTTGGATAAATATATAGGTTCTTCATCTTCTGCCCAGGACGGTTCCGGGTATATCTCTCTTAATAAGGCAACGGCTGCTTCAATGCCGGCATCAGCGGCGTAAAGCTGCAACGGATCATCTTTAAAATGCTTACCCGACTTTATGGAAATAGAGACAACGGCGAGGGTGGGGACAATACTCGGCACACCCGCGAGAAGCATAACCAACACTATGGGTAACAACTGCCCCTGCTCTATTTCTATCAGTTTAGTTAAAAATTTTTCTATTACTAGGCACATTTTATCATATATACCATAATATTCCATAACTTGTCTACTCTAAGTTTGGCCTGGAGATAATGATGTACTCCATCTGGCTATGGGCAAGGCTCAACGCGCGGGCTTGCCGGCTGTTACGAAAGCTGGTTGTAAGGATAGTATTCATCCCGCTGATAAAGACGGCAGCGATCATTCCCAAGATGAACAGGCCTATCAGCACCTCAATCAGCGAGACACCCTTTTCACTTTTAAATAACGACGGCTTAATCATTATCTTATCCACTAGTACTAAATTGTCCGTAGATGCTGTACATCGCTGAAAACATAGCTACGGCAATAAAACCGACTACCAAGGCGATAATTATCGTTAAAGCTGGCTGGAGAAGAGCTAAAGCGGCGGTTGTTTTGTCATCACCCTCGGCTTCATAGCTCTCGGCTACGGTCTCCAGAGTATTGCCCAGGTTACCGGTCTCCTCTCCCACGGCAGCCATTTCAACCATCAGGGGCAGGAATATAGGCCTTTTTGCCATAGGCTGGGACAAGCCTTCGCCCCTGAGTAGTTCCTGGTGTACCTCGGTCAGATCTTTGGATACCGCCTTATTGCCGCTGCTCTGGGTAGCCAGGACCATAATATCGGGTAAAGGTAAGCCCACCCTGATTAACAGGGCTATTGTCCGGCAGCAACGGGCAAGCTCATTGAGTTGTAAAATGCGGCCTATTACCGGTAAGCGGAGTAATAATCTATCAAATTTCTCTCTGCCGAGGGGACTCCTGATATAGACATAGATGCCACCGATCGCAGCGCCCAAGAATATTATGAGGTACAGCCCGTACTTCAAGAGCCACTCGGCAAAACTCATTAGGAATTTAGTAACCTGGGGCAGTTCGGCACCCAGTGAGGTATATAAGCCGACAAAGGTGGGCATAACGTACACGACCAACAATATAACGACCGCGATAGCTACAACGAAGACGATAACCGGATACCTGAGGGCACCTTTTACCTTCTTCTTGACTACCTCCGCCCTCTCGATATAGTCAGCCATCCGCCTCAATACGATATCCAGGTTGCCTCCCTGCTCCCCGGCGGCTATTGTCCGGTGGTACATCTGACTAAAAGCCTTGGGGTACTTGCTCATGGCACCCGACAGTGAGGAGCCGGCGCGGATATCCGCCACTATCTGGGCGATTATCGTTTTCAGTCCACGGTTGGTCGACTGTTTCTGTAACAATTCCAGGGAGGTAACAATATCAACGCCTGACTCAAGAAGTAGCGCGAGTTGGCGGGAGAACATCACTATTTCCTGGTACTTGACTTTAGGAGGTCCAAATATTGTCTCCAGGCTGAGAAAGGTGGAGATTTTCTTCAGGCTAATTACCTGATAACCACCGAACTCAAGCATACTGGTCGCTTCCTGCTCGGTGTTAGCCTGAAGCCTACCTTTAACCAGTTTCCTGTCCGCCGTATAGGCTAAATATTGATAGTCCATCTTACATCCTTAAATTTTAGTCAGGAGAATAGGCACTGCGCAGTACTTCGGCAGGAGTGGTAATCCCCATCTTTACCTTTATCATCCCATCCTTCATCATCGTTACCATACCCCGTTTTAGTCCCGCAGTCCTAATACCAGCATTGCTGCTGCCGCTAACTATCATTGTCTTTATAGCATCATTTAAGGGGAGAATTTCAAAGATTCCGGTCCTGCCTCGGTAGCCGGTATAAGAACATCCTTCGCAACCAGTACCGTAAAGGAATTGAGTCCTTTTCTCGCCCATTTCCTTCTCATAAGCCAGCTGCTCCACCATTGGAGCTTCAATAAGGTGGCTACAATCCGGGCAAATACGGCGTACCATTCGCTGGGCAATAACACAGATAACTGATGCGGCGACCAGGAAAGGCTCGACACCCAGGTCAAGAAGACGGAAAAGGACACTCGTCGCATCGTTAGCATGGACCGAGGATAACATCAGGTGGCCGGTCAAGGCTGCCTGTGTAGCGATGTTAGCTGTCTCAGAGTCACGTATCTCGCCGACCATGATGATATCAGGGTCAAGACGGAGTATAGACCTCAGACCGGAGGCAAAGGTAATACCGGCCTGAGGGTTGACCTGAATCTGATTAATGTCCTTGAACCGGTACTCGGCAGGGTCTTCAATGGTGATTACATTTGACTCCAGAGTATTAAGCGAGTTGATGGAAGCGTACAAAGTTGTAGTCTTGCCGCTCCCGGTAGGGCCGCTGACCAGAATCATACCATAGGGAATCCTGAGCATACTTTCATACAAAGCCAGAGTGTCAGGCAGGAAACCAAGTTCAGATAATCCACGGGTAGCCATTGACTTATCCAGAAGACGCAGTACTGACATCTCGCCAGAGACGGTAGGAACAGTGGCTACGCGTATATCTATTTCCCGTCCCTTCGCTTCGATGTTGAATTGACCATCCTGCGGACGTAGGTGGTCAGCAATGTTCATATCAGAAAGAATTTTAACCCGCGAAATTAGAGGCCGGTGTACGTTTAAAGGCAACGACATCATATCATGAAGAATGCCATCAATGCGGTAGCGTATCCTCAGACGGTTTTCTTCTGGCTCGACATGAATATCGGAGGCGTGTACTTTCACCGCCTCTTCAACAACAAGGTTGAGGACCTTGGCTAGAGGAGCATCAACCGCCGCATCAACTGCCAGCCTGTCATCACTCGCCTCACTGGGGATAGAGATGAGAGAGGCCTGTTTTTCAATATCGCCATAACCCTTATAGTTGAAATCAATAGCTTCTCTCACATCCTTGGAACTGTAGGCTACAGGCTTAATCCTCATCCGGGTCTTGGTTGCCAAAGCCTCCAGGGCAAAGATATCCGTCGGGTCGACCATTGCTACCTGTAGAGTATTACGCGCCACAGATATGGGAATGGCATTATATCTCCTTGCCATTACCTCAGGGACTAATGGCAATCCCTCGGGCTGGATTATCTGCCTCAGTGATTTGGGCCGGGTTTTTTCAGCCGTTTCTTCTGTTTTCTCCAAGACATTCCCATTTTGCGTTTCCTGCGGACGGTCAATCTCTTTTTCTGCTACTTTGGATTCAGGCACATGGCTTTTACCCAGCTCAATGACTCTTATCCGCTGGTGCTGGGCAAATAGGCGAGCTTCAAGGCTAAGGTTGGATGATACTAAAATAGCTTTATTATTAATGCCAATATCGTAGGCCTTAACGTCAAAAAAGGACACCTGTTCCAGGCTGACCTCTTTCCCGCCATTTAGATTGTCGATAGCGACAATATGAGTAATGAAATCATCATCAAGACGGGCAATTATATCAAAGCTATACTCGGTCCCCGACCTCCCCTGAATTTTATCCATTTCGACAATTTGATAACCCAGCTCTTTTAGATATTCTTTAAACTGGAGTATGGTCTCAAAGTTCGCCTGTTTCTTTGGTCTGACTACTGGCTCATGTTTTAGTTCCAGTAATGCCTGCACCTGTTTCCCGTCGATTACCTTTATCCGCTGCTTGTTAGCCAGTTGTCTTATATTTTGACTGATTTCATGGGTAGAGATGAGGAGTCTGTCCTGGATTTCAGTATCGTAGGCTTTGTTAGCAAAGCTAAAAATATTAGGTGCTTCAGCTTTACCATTATCTTCAGTAGCTATGGAGATGGCAATATTGTAGGTAATAAAACCATCATCCCTCTGGGCTAGTATGTCAAAGGCATGCTCAACCCCTGATTTTCCGGATAACCTAACTTCTTCGGTTACTTGATAACCCTTCTTCTCTAGGTACAATTTAAACTCAGATTTCAGGTCTTGCCTGACTTCTAACCCTGTATTCACCATTGACGCACTTTACCCTTCTTGTCGTCCTCTTACACTAAGAATAATTCGCCAATAAGCAAAAGTCAAGATTGCACATATTACGCAATATATTAGAATATAATGCCAATTAGCTCAAGTCAAGACCTCTCCTATGACTTTAGTATTCTGTTTAGATATTACTTTAGTATATCACCGTGGCATATGCGGTCATTTCTCTGGTTTTACCCCTCACTTTCGTAAGTCTGTCCGAAAACTGTGAAATGTCATCCTGGGCAAAGCGACCTGCCCGCTTGCCTTCGCTGAAGCTTTAGCGCAAGCAGGCTGTCCCCCTGCCCGCCAGAGCTTGGCAGGCGGGTCCAGGACTATGGCAGGCGGGAGGATCTCAGTGTCTGTTAGGGTTTTATACCACTCCTCCCTGAGATTCTTCAGTCGTCCTTCACTTTGTGAAGGACTTCCTCCAGAATGACATTTTCGAACAACCTCAAATATGGGTTTAAAACTGGGGGTTTCCAGCTATTGACAAGTCAACATAAATATGCCTAAACTATCGCACTAATATATGAACTATCGGTTTTTCTCTCAGATACACGGCATTCAGGCAGTAAAGACCGGCCCGTGGGAAGTTAGTTACACCCATCCCTTCAAAGAACATCTGGGTAATATAATGCGCACGATTGACAACCACCTTACCTTCCCGCCGGAGCTTTACCAAAAATACGGGATTGCTGTCAGTGATTGGGATAAATCCGTCGGCACGGGACCATACATCATTACTGACCGCGTTGTTGCTAACATGACAACTTTGGTCAGGAATCCCAATTACTGGGAGAAGAATCCAGTAGGCCCAGGGCAGGGCGACCAGCTACCATACATCGAAAAGGTCAAGTTTATCGTTATGCCTGATCTGTCTACCCGGCAAGCCGCTATGCGGGCAGGCAATGTCGACGAAATGGCTGGCTTTACTATAGAAGACAAAAACGATATGATAGCGAGAAATCCATCCTTAATGGTAGCAAAAATAGGCTCGTGGTATATCATGCCTGCATATATGAGGGTGGACAAGCCACCGTTTGATGATGTCCGGGTCCGCCGGGCAATGATGATGGCCATCGATCTGAAGGCGATAAATGACAGTCTATACTCCGGCCTAGGAACTTATCCCAGCTGGCCTTACTACTATACTCCAGCCTATGCCGACCTCTACCTTGGTCTTGACGATCCGATGTGCCCCGACACAGTCAAAGAGCTTTTTACCTACAACCCCGACAAGGCTAAAGAACTCCTAAGGGAGGCAGGTTATCCCAATGGCTTCAAGACCTCAGTCACGCTCACCAATGTTGAGGCGGACTACTACGCGATAATCAAAGATTACCTGTCCAAGGTCAATATTGACCTGTCACTTGTTATCCTTGCCGATATGAGTCAGATTATGTCGACAGCAAGTGCCCGGAATTACGAAATGATGGTGCCAGGAGTCTCTCCTCCGGCAACATATCCCGAGCAGTTCCAGTATACCGGGGAGAGCTATATTAACGGCAGCATACTCCGTGATCCCTATGTTGACGAGATGGCTGAGAAGGCACGGATAGCTGCCTTAACCGATGTCCGCGCCGCTATGAAGATAACCAAGGAACTCCAACCGTACCTCCAGGACCTGGCTCTTGTTCTCCAGACCCCCAGATATCCCACCTATAACATCTGGTGGCCTTGGATAAAGAACTATTCCGGCGAGCTAAGTGTAGGTTACTTTACCGGTCCTTCCTATATTAAGTACATCTGGATTGACCAGGACTTGAAGAAGTCTATGGGCTATTAATTACAGAGTCATAGATAAAACCAAGAGGGGGGAGCTTGAGGGATTAATCATCAAGTTCCCCCTTTTTACCGATTTCCGCACAAGTCAAGAGTAATAAGGCAGTGGCTGTCTTTGAGAATGGTGTTAAAATAAATTAAAGGTAAAGGTAGAACAGTATAATGAAACTAAGCGTCAAGAAAATTTATTGCACAAGCTGCCGGAGACTGGTCAAGGGAAATGAACGAACCGTTAATAGCCACATACAAATATCCTGTCCCAGGTGTGGCAGTCCTATCTGGGTCTGGAATGGAGTTAGCTGGAGGTATCTAGCAAAAAGTCTCCAGTAACCTGCTTGCCCCACAACAAAAATTCTGCGGATATATACATAATATCATCAAGAGGTGATAATAATGCCCCAATTTCAGGTAGGCGATAGGGTTAGGGTAAAGGATAGGCCAGGCTGGCCAGGAGGCTACAAAATAGCTAATTGGCAAGGTGAGATTGTTGAGGTCAAAACTAACCCAGCGGGTTATGTCATTATGAAGGCTGATAAAACTGGGTACAATATGGCATTTCCTGAGCATGAACTAGAGAAGGTATAACTAGGTGTAAAAACCCTGACGAAAAACTTATTGTCCTTGCCTGACTCTCTTCTAATGGAAATCCTATACTTTTCCAGTGTTTTTCTAATACAGAATAGCTTAGATTATATTATAAATAGGATGCCCAAGCAAAGCGTAACAAAGGAGGACTAAATGGCAACCAAAGTCAAAGCCAAAGATAAATTAGAACCACTTGGTGACCGGATAGTGGTCAGACCTATCAAGCGGGAGGAAACGACAAAAGGAGGTATTATTCTGCCAGATACAGCTAAGGAGAAACCGCAGGAAGGTGAAGTAATCGCGGTTGGTCCAGGCAGGCTTAATGATAATGGTGAAAGGATAGAGATGGGGGTAAGGAAGGGAGATAGAGTGATGTATGCCAAATATGCCGGCACAGAAATCAAGCTTGATGACGAAGAGCTACTTATCCTTCATGAAAGCGATGTGCTGGCTAAAGTTATTTAAAAGCAATCTATAAAAGATAGAAGGAGGAAATAATATGGCAGCCAAACAGATAATTTTTGACCAGGAAGCCAGAGAATACTTCAAGAAAGGTGCTGATACGCTGGCAAATACAGTTAAGGTCACCTTAGGTCCCAGAGGACGGAATGTGGTTCTGGATAAAAAATATGGCCCACCAAGCAGCACTCATGATGGAGTTACTGTAGCCAAGGAAATCGATGTTGAAGACCCATTTGCCAATATGGGAGCTTCGTTAATCAAAGAAGCAGCCAAGAAGACCAGTGACGATGTTGGCGACGGCACCACCACGGCTACCGTCTTAACTCAGGCGATGATTCGGGAAGGCTTTAAGAACATAGCTGCTGGTGCTGATGCTCTGGCACTGAAGCATGGCATGGAAAAGGCTACTGCTGCGATAATTGAAGAATTGAAAAAAATGTCGAAGCCAGTAAGCACCAAAGAGCAGATGACCAAAATCGCTACTATCACGGCTCATGATACTGAAATCGGTGAGATTATTGGTGAGGTTATGGATCGGGTTGGTAAGGATGGGGTTGTCACGGTTGAAGAGGGAAAAGGCCTTAAATTTGAGACTGAATATGTTGAGGGGATGAAATTCGACCGGGGTTACATCAGTCCCTACTTCATCACCGATTCCGGGAAGATGGAGTCAATCATTGAGGACCCCTATATCCTTCTCACTGACAAAAAGTTTTCGGCAGTTTCTGACCTTTTACCCGCCCTGGAAAAAATCAGTGCTATCAGCAAGAATATCATCATCATTGGCGAGGATATAGAGAAAGAGGCTCTGGCAACACTGGTGGTGAACAAGCTTAAGGGTACGCTGAACTGTCTCGCTGTCAAGGCACCCGGTTTTGGTGACAGAAGGAAAGAAATGCTTGAAGATATGAGTATCCTGACCGGAGGCATAGTTATCACCGAGGAGAAGGGGAGAAAGCTGGACTCAGTTAACGTTGAGGACTTTGGTCGTGCCAGGCGTGTTGTTGCTGATAAAGATAACACCACTATTGTTGAAGGCATGGGTTCTCAAGAAAGTATTAAAGCCAGGGTAAAACAGATAAGAGCCCAGATTGAGGAGACCAAGTCCGACTATGACCGGGAGAAGCTTCAGGAGAGACTGGCTAAACTGGCCGGCGGTGTCGGTGTAGTCAAGGTTGGCGCTCCAACCGAGGTTGAGCTTAAGGAGAAGAAGCGCCGTGTCGAGGGAGCTCTGGCGGCTACTAAGGCAGCATCCGAGGAGGGTACTTTGCCTGGAGGCGGAGTCGCTTTCATTAATGCTTTGCCAGCACTGGACAAACTTTCTCTAATGGACGCCGAACTGACTGGAGCTAATATAATCCAGCGAGCTCTTGAAGAGCCTTTGCAGCAATTAGCCGTTAATGCCGGTTATAATGGAGCGGTCGTTCTCGAAAAAGTAATGAACTCCAAGCCCGGTTTTGGCTTTGATGTCATCCAGGAAGAGTACGGAAATATGGAAGAGAAGGGCATTATCGACCCGCTGAAGGTTACCCGCACCGCACTCCAGAATGCCGCCAGTACAGCAATTATGGCGTTGATTACTCAAGCGCTGGTTACCGATATTCCGGAGAAAGAAAAGACCGCTATGCCTTCGATGCCCGAATATTAGGAA
Organism: uncultured Dehalococcoidales bacterium; assembly: GCA_964403625.1. Lineage (GTDB taxonomy): Bacteria > Chloroflexota > Dehalococcoidia > Dehalococcoidales > UBA2162 > CAYOHA01. The sequence goes on from CAYOHA010000051.1 coordinate 12,602, forward strand.
AGAGGAGGAGACAAGTAGCAGAATTATGCAACAGAAGGTTACGATATCATGTCAAGCATTCAGTAAGAACGATAACGGCTCTTGGACTTCTGTCCAAACAACAGATATCTATGCTCCTATTGGAGCAATCCGAATAGGCCAAGGTATGATCTTTAGGAAAGGCGGTACGCTCTATGGTAT
>CAYOHA010000052.1:0-9191 GCA_964403625.1 uncultured Dehalococcoidales bacterium
ATATCACTTTACTATCCGGCTTCCCAATCAAGTTGGGAATGGTATCATTCGATAGCAACTATCATAAAAATCAGGTCTATCTAGACTACTCTCTGAATGCGTTGGCGCCTGTTACCAGGCCGGGTAGTCCACCCATGAGGAAAGCTATACTCACGGTTTCTTTAATTTCAGCCTCGCTTGCTCCCAGCGACCTTGCCTGTCTGGCAATATTAGCTACGCCATCGGCATGACCTAACAGAGCATCACAAAGCATCATCATCAATATCTTGGTTTTGGCTGAAAGTGCCCCATCTTTCTGGACTGATTCCCTTATTACCCCTACTTGTTTAAGTAATTCGGGGGCATTCTTCTCCAGCATAGTTTGCCAGCTTACTGCTCTTGGTGTTGTCATTTTATTACCTCCTTTTTTGAATGAGTGTCAGCTATTATTTTGTAACTTATCATAACTCAAAATCTTGCCATTTGCCAGCCCTACACTGGCGTTTCGCCTGTATTAAATATCGCCCTATCATGGCATTGATTGGAAGTAGCTAAGAATGTCAATCCCCTCCTATTAGGTGGAGATGCCTACTGGGAGCCGGGGAATAAAGTATGTGATACCTTAAAGGACGGCAAAGCACTGGTGAAGAACTAGGCTGAATTAATATGCCTCGCAGCTTGCTGTGAGGATCCACTCGCTGGGGTTCCAAGGGGTTGCAGCATCGCCTTGGTCAAAGGCGGGGTCAATACCCCGCCTGCGGAGCGGGGCCCCCGCAAAATCGGGGATTTTGTGGGATTTATTTATAAATATCAGTTTTACGCTTTTCCTTCCCTGGACATCTTAGCATATTACTGGTTCTGTTCACATTTGGTTGGTATTCCTAACCTTACTCCCTTGCCTCTCTCCAGCCAGAACCATTGAAAAGGTCTGGCAGTCTTTACTCCTCCGTTCAGCTGAGCTCACGACGAAGCTTTCCCTTAGCAAGGGAAGGGGGTAGGGGGATAGGTTGTTAAACAATATCATTATTCATTGCTTTTGTTAATGGAATATTTGTAGTATGATATAGCTGAAGACGGGGGGAGGTAGATAGTCTTGGTTGAGTCTTCAGAAAGGGGATGTGCCTATGAGTGAAAGTCAATGGAGGTATTCCGTTTAGGCGGAATACCTCTAGGACAAGAATAGGGCTACCCAAAGGTAGCCCTATTCTCTTTTTATCTTCAAACATTGACAATACTTTTCCTCAGAATTACACTTATTTCGCAAGAAGTCTTTAAGGAGTGAGTAAATAGAAATGAAAGACAGAGTATATAAATGTTTAAATCCCACCGGCACACAAATGCCCGTAAAGATGTTCCCTCTGGCATCTCGCCTTGAAAGCCTCGATGGTAAGACCATCCATATCAGCATCTGCGGCGAGCCGGACATAACCATACCTTTGGAGAAACGATTAAAGGGTGATTATCCTAATGTAAACTGGACAACGAAAAAAACGTATGGCATTAATCCAATCCAGCTATCCGACGAGGAGATGAAGACGACTGATGCCGTGATTCTTGGGGTATGCTGGTGACACGGTGCAGTCAACAGGCAGTTGCCTTATTTGACAAAACTTGAGAAAGCAGGTATACCAACAGTTCTCATTGATTTAACCGAAGAGACCGAGAAGGTCAAACATGATGCAGTAATTTATGGTGTTCCAAAGTTACGCTATATAGAAGCTTCCCGGACACGCCCCGGACCGGGAGATGTCGATGGCTTCATCGAGCCCCTAATGGAGGCTTTGACCCGTCCCTTGTCCGAAAAAGAAAGGGAAACAGGCATGTGGAGCCCGAAGGAGTCGAGGATACTCTTTGAAGGTACCATTGAGGAAGCGGAAGAGTTCTATCAACAGACCGAGAACATTCCCGGGATACTCAATGCTCCTTTTGCCAAGTACACAGACGGTCTACCGATAGTCATACCTACTGAGGAATGTGTCGAGAAGATGCTGAAAGGTACCAGCCACAGACCGGATGAAATAATTACTCTCCAGCGTGACATAGAAGTCAGAGGAATGGGAGCACTGGAAAGCGGATTCACTAAGAAGAAGGGGGATGTGGTCAGGTTTATGCCTATGAGTAGAGTGGCGACGGTAGAACAGGTAGCGGTCAATGCCGTTATGGCGGGGTGTAAGCCGGGGTACTTTCCGGTGGTACTGGCTATCGCTGAATCGGGGGGTGGTACCGGTGATGGTCGCGGCGAAGGCGGAGCATTCATTGTCAGCGGTCCTATATATAAGGAAATAGGAATGAATGTAAGCTACGGACGGTATAGTCCCGGAAATCCGCCTAATAAGACCATTGGCCGTGTCGGCAGTCTGCTATGGCGTAACCTCGGCGGTTATAAGGAAACAGTTTCCACAATAATGACTTACGGTAATCCCATTTCTAACGGCGGCTTTATTCTGGCAGAATATACCGAGGGACTGCCAAAGGGCTGGAAAGGCTTGAATGAAGAAATGGGTTTCAGCAAGGATGAGAGTATTATTATGACCATCAGGCCGTGGCAGTGGGGTATTGGCCAGGAGCATATGCCGGGCGTATACCGGTCGCTACAGAAAAGCGGACATGGAGCTATAGCCAGGTTCCTAGACGTTAAGGGACTCCCCGGACCGCATAACTATATAGACTTCATCACCGATGGTATCTGGAGGACTATGGAGGGCGGTTTTACTCTGGTATTAGTTCCCCAGATGGCACAGGACCTGTATGACTATGGTTTTAAGTCTAAAGATGAAATTTATGAGTATATCTGGAAGAAAAGCTTTGAGCCGGTGAAAAACTACAGGATGCGGGGCAGACCTGATTTCCATACTAACGGCTGGAGGGGTATAGAAAAAACCTCGGGTAAGCCCTGGATGGAACTACCTGAGGACTATATGGTGCCGGCCGGCGGCGATAGTCCCTGGGACTATTGCATTATTGTCTGCGATGGTCAGGAAACGTCCTCCGAACGATTTAACGGAGGTCACGGCGAGGCTTACATCATAGATAACTGGCGATAGGTTAATTTTCTAGTTGAGAATGAGGCGTGGTTGGAACTTGACGATATAGTCATTAAATGACAAAATACTATCATTTAGCATAATTTTATTTTAAGATTGCCAAAGGAGGGCTATTTTACTATGGAAGTCAAAGAATTCGTTCAAAACGGTCTAGAAAATGTTAAAAGGATAATCGATAGGACTCTTGATACTATGACCCCCGAAGAAATAAAATGGCAGCCGCGACCGGATGCCAACTCGATTGGACTCATCCTCTTCCATACCATCCGTACTGAGGACTCCTCAGTTCATATGTTACAGGGTAAACCACAATTGTGGGAATCGGAAAAGTGGTATCAAAAGTTTAACAAAGCGATCAACGATGGTGGAGCTCACTATACAGCAGAGCAGGTCGCTGCCTTCGTTGTTCCAGACCTAAAAGAGCTGCTTAACTATGCTGAAGCAGTCCGAAAAAATACCATCGAATACCTAAAAGGATTGAAACCGGCAGATTATGAAAAGAAGGTGAATTTCCCTCCTCCTCCACCGCCGCCAGTTGGTTCAGAGGCAAGACCTGTGCCTCCGCGCCCTCCCTTCACACCTAATGTCGGTTCAATGCTATTAATGTTATTGACCCACATTTCAGAACACGCAGGAGAAATATCCTATATCCGTGGCCTAAAGCGGGGGATGGACAAATAATTAATTTACATAAATAAACTACTATTCAGGCAATCCCTCAAAGAGGTCCTTTTCACAGTGTCGGGTTGGTGGCGGATATTCCCGCATAAAATAGTCCTGCTGCCTTCGAAACATCTCATTTATCCTGAAGAGCAAAGGACCTCGGCGAGGTTGACCGCCACCCTGGCTGGCATGACAGGCTGCTGCTCTGGCACGGATATCGCGGGCTTGCTTTGTAGGACGTACTACTGCATGAAAAGGGTAATCCACACCCATCGTTTTGGTGATGTCTAAATCCCTGTTCCTACCGAAATGGTGGGGATCCTGCCCAAATAGAGGCATTAGCTTTATCATCAGTCTCATATTCCTACGCGGACGAACTCCGAAATACAGCTTGGACGGAGAGAATACAGGACCGGCTTGAGAATACTGTGCCGGGTCACCAGCAGCATAAAATGCTTTGATGGTAGCGTTGTGTGTAGCAATATGGTCAGGGTGCCCATAACCACCTCCGGCGTCATGAGTGACTACAACATCCGGTTTGAGCTCACGAATGATTTTGACCATTCTTCCAGCAACCTCTTCGACAGGAGCCATCGCTAGCGCCTGCGGGTGTTTATTTTGTTCCGAACCTAGCATACCAGAATCACGGTAACCCAAACAAATAACATCAGCCAAACCGAGTACCTGTGCGGCACACTGTAATTCACTCCAACGAAGGTCTCCTATTGTTGCATACCCTTTCATAAACTCCGGGTTTACAGTACCAACTTCACCACGAGTAGAACAGACACAATACACTTTAACTCCTCGCAACACATAAAAGGCCAGTGTAGCTCCCATACCAAAACTCTCGTCATCAGGGTGCGCTCCGAAAAATATTAATGTTCTATGTTCACTCATAATGCTCCTAAAAAATTATATTTTATCAATGAGGGTTATAATACCGATGCAATACTAGGTTGTCAAATTAGCAAGCCTATAACCAGCAGTGAACCATATTGTTCAGGGTATTCCTCTTTGCTTTATTGCTAGTATTGCCTGTTCTATTTTTTGCTCTGATTCGTAGGAGTATTCTCCCAAACTCTCTTTTGCTTTTTTTAAAAGTTGTAATAATTGATCGTCAATTCTGCCTCTATCGCTGATATATGGAACATAGTAGTCCAAATACCTCCGAAATCTGAAGGCCAACCTTTCTCTGGGGGACATCGTCTTATAACCTCGAATGATTTCAAGTATCTCTTCCTTCTGCTCCGGTATATATCCCCCAATTTCAAACAGAATATTAGTTAATTGTCCGGTTTCTATGTAGCAATCATAATTCAAATTCAGTACCAGTTGTTCGATCTCATCCACCATTTGATCGTCAGTCGGTGCCTCAAACTCGCCAGACTTCCACTTTTCGTAAAGAGGCGAGTCTTCTTGAATAGCCAGGCTTCTTATCCTAATAAGATGAGGTTTTATCTCATTCAAAACACGCACCGTTTCCAGAATATGCCTTTCTGCCCAACGTCTACTACCGAGCCCAGGCATCATAAAGGAGACAAGAGTTATACCAGATTCTTTCACCTTTTTGCATCCTTCGATATGGACCTTAGCGGTCACTCCTTTTTGCATATAGTCAAGCACTGTATCATAACCAGATTCAATACCGACAAGAAGTCTGGAAAGCCCTGCTTCGTGTAATTCTTTTAGTTCTTCTGCACGTCTTTGGGCACAGGTCTTGGCTCTAGCATAGGAAGTAATCCTCTCAATTGACGGGAAACTTTCTCTTAAGTACCTTATCACTTCTATTAACTCAGGCGCTCTCATAATAAGAGCGTCAGCATCTTGAAGAAACACTGTTTTAGCACCATGATAGAGCCAGTTGCTTACATTACTGAGGCTGGAGTATCTCAGTTCGGACACATTACCATCAATGGAATTCTTACCATAAATTTCAGGATTGTCCTGAAGGACCGCCTGGATAACTTCATTGTTTACTCGGCCACCACTGCCATGCCGAAAAGAAGTCGTCTTTATTACGTTTGTCAGAAATTTTATTGCATCAATATCCCTCTTTATTTCTTCCACTTTTCGATATTCAAATTTATTGCCTTTATAGGTGGAACAAAATAAACAACGGTTCCATGGGCAATTACGGTTTATTCTCAAAAGTAGTGAACCTTGCTCACCAATGGCTCCCATTGGCCCTATATCAAAAGAATAGCTATCTGTATTATTCACTGTCTATGCTTATTAGTCCTTTCTTCATTTACAGTGTAGCGTGACTAGATGAAAAAGGACAAGTTATGTCCCATCCTTTTGTTCAGTATAAATGAAAAGCCTGGCATACGCAGACGAGTCAACGTTAACTCCTTTGGAAAAACTAATTTTGATGCAACCATAATAATTTTGGTAACTTTTATGATGGGGTAATGCGTAGTTATACACCAAGAAGACTATACCAGTAAAATAAACCTAACGATAATTTTATTTGTAGATAGCGGTGTTTATCTCTTTTTGCTGATTGTATTTTTTATGCTCCCGTAAGTGTGCTTGAATATCAATAAAGATCTTTAGAAAAATTAATACTAACAAAGCGAAAACAGGTGCACCTAAGGATGCTACCAGGAATCCTCCGGCAATAATAGTTATGTGCATGATGACAACCCGAGTGTAGGGTTGAGACATCAAGATATCGAAATTTGCTTGTTTATACTCTCCCTTACCAATATAGTTGACCGCAAATGATATCGCGTGACTAATAAAAAGAACTATAAATGCCCATACTATTTGATAATCACCAATAGCCTGAAATACAAAATCTCTGTCCAGAAGAATCTCGCTGGAAGTAAGATAATCACTGAAGAAAGCGAACACGAATACGCCGTGTGCTAATGTAAAAAGACCGTAATGAATGCAGAAGAATGGAATCATGAAAACTTTTACCAGCCAGTTCACTGGTTTAGTAGGTGATGCCACTAGCATCCTGAAGACATTGAATATTCCGACTACTACATTCTCCATCCAGAACAATACCAGAATTGGGAATACCTTCCAATGGAAGAGGAAGACTCCATACAGTGGTACAAGGTTAGCGGCTACCAGTAATAGAACTGATGGCTTTAGTAGCTCAGGGGGATTAATTTTTAACCAAGCAAAGCGTCCCAATTTATTTTGTCAGAATTTTCTATTATTTTTTCTAAATATAACCTAAAGTGGGCATAGAGACAATACTCATGAATACAAAATCTGGTTTAATTAGAGCTGCTGGTGTTGCACAAAGTCCAAAGTCCAAATCAATAATATCGTGTAAAGTTCAAAAAAGGGTATATTGGGGTGGACTGTGGGGTTATTGTTTTGTGGCCTTCATTTTATGATATATTCTAAGTAGTTTGATAGCCATGCTGGAGGAGAGAAACTATGAATAGTCAAATTTATCGGTTCAAAGTAGGAAGTTTTAGTTGTATGGCCGTCAGTGACGGTACCCACACATACACGCCTCCGACTTTTCCACCACCTGCCATATTCCTGTTCGCCAACGCGCCAAAAGAACAGCTTGAGCAAACGCTTCGCCAACACGATGTACAGCCAGAACAGTGGACAGAGTGGGTAAGTCCGTATGTCTGCCTGGTAATCAACACAGGTAAGCATCGAGTGCTGGTAGATACAGGAGCCGGCAATCTTGCCCCGAGTACCGGAAAACTCCTGCAAAACCTGCAGGCCGTGGGAATTGCGCGTGATGATATTGATACGGTCATTTTAACCCATGGACATCCTGATCACATCGGAGGGAACACTAACAGTGAAGGTAAACTGGTCTTCACCAGAGCTCAGTATATAATGTGGAAGGGTGAATGGGACTTCTGGAACTCAGAAGAGGCAACGAGTAAACTCGATGAGAACGTCAGGGGGGTACTCGTAGGATACGCACGAAAGAACCTCCCACCGATTCAACGTCAGCTCAGCCTTGTGGACACTGAAACAGAAATGTTGCCCGGCATCCAGGCTATTGCCGCACCAGGGCATACTCCGGGGCAAATGGCGCTTGCCATTTCCTCTGAAGGCGAGCAGTTATTATGTGTATCCGATGCAGTACTCCATCCTGTTCACATGGAGTGGCCAGGATGGTGTGCAGCGATCGATTTTGATCCCGGTCAGGTCGAAGCTACAAGGCGCAGGATTCTGAATAGGGCTACAGTCGATAATGCTCTGGTAATGGCTTTTCATTTTCCGTTTCCGGGTTTAGGACACGTCCTGCGGAAAGGAAAGGCGTGGCAGTGGCAGCCTATCGGGATGACACAGTAATTAAAATTGTTAGGGCGAAAAACCGCCACCACAAATAATAACCCTGATTCGTTATCTGCGGAACCCGCTCCAGAGGAGATTTTTTACATCGTTATGTTATAATTTCATCATCGACGGCCAATTTACATGAACATACTTTTTACTTCTTTAAGCATTAAGAAAAGATTCGAAGGGATCACGTGTGATGGAAACACAACGGGACTGGAAAAAGGTTTTAAAGGCCGACCCCACTGATTGGCTGTTAGAGCCGGATGACCCCGGGGTAAGATACCTGACACTGCGTGACGTAGTTGAAGCTGATGAGAAAGAAATAAAAGCGGCCAGGCGTAAAGCTCATCGTGAAGAACCGATTGCCCGCATACTAGCGGAAATGAACCCGGAAGGCTATTGGGTAACACCAGAAAATGTCTACGCTCATAAATGTCGGGGCACGGTATGGTCTATCATCTCCCTGGCGGAACTGGGAGCTTCTCCCGAGGAGGATGAACGTGTCAGTACTGCCTGCTCTTATCTGCTAGATGATTCTCTCCTAAAAGGAGGCCAGTTTTCACCCAGACGGAAACCCACAAATTCAGGCCTCTGCCTGCAGGGTAATATGTTGACTTCACTGTCGGATCTAGGCTGTAAGGACAGTCGGCTGGATATCGCTTACGAATGGATGGCACGGATGGTAACGGGCGAGGACGTTCCCCGTAAGGTAAATCCCGATGGTCTGGCCTTCGCAGAGGGCGTTCCGGGTCCATTTAGTTACCTAAAATATATCGGCCCTCAATTTGCCTGTCGCACAAATAAAAATATACCCTGCGGCTGGGCAGGCGTGAAGGTAATGACGGCTTTTTCCCGCCTGCCGGTTGAGCGCTGTTCCGGCTTGATTGAACGCGCCATCAAGGTTGGAGTGGATTTCTTCTTGAGTGTCGACCCCTCTACAGCTGGTTTTCCCGGCCACAGGACAGGTATACCGGATAAAAGGTGGTGGCAGTTCCGGTTTCCCAGTTTTTGGGGGGCGGATATCCTTCAGATTGCCGAAGCCTTCACCGCGTTGGGGTACGGCAGCGACCCCCGTCTGGCTAATACATTAGATCTGATTTTAAGCAAACAGGACGAGACTGGCAGATGGCTACTAGAGTATGTTGATCATAATCATAAAATGTGGGTTAAGTACGGCTCTGAAGGGAAACCCAATAAATGGGTAACCTTGAGGGCTCTGCGGGTGTTGAA
>CAYOHA010000052.1:9291-12734 GCA_964403625.1 uncultured Dehalococcoidales bacterium
TCGCACGTCTTCTGTCCAAATCCTTCTAGCGAATTAAACAGGTCAAAATAGTAAAGGTTTCCTTTCCCGTAAGAGGTTTCACATCAGTTTGCTCCTATACTTTTTACGCTTGGGTTTGGACTACAACTAAAGTACCCTCTCATATCAGTACGTTCGTGTGATCCACAAACTTCTCAGAACTGCGTTATAACATATAGAGGGATATATGTATTAGAATACACGGATTATATGGCTAAAATTTTACTGGATGTTCTAATCGAGTTAAAATACTTCAGGAGGAAGATACAGTGATAAACCGCGAATGGACTTTCTTCAGCAATCACGGAATTGTACTTGCTTACATAGCAAAGCATCCACGAAGCACAACTCAGGAAATCGCTCGGGAGACTCTTCTTAGTGTATGGGGAGTGCAACGCATAATTACCGACTTGGCGAAAGGCGGATATATAGGCAAATATAAAAACGGCAGATGTAATCGTTATAAAGTTTATCAACAAATGCCACTCAGGCATCGTCTGATGTATGAACATTCGATTGGTGAAGTACTCCAGGCTATCGGACATAAACCCGAGGATGATCAGGAATTTACATAGGGAAACAAGGAAAAAGACCAAAATAAAAAGGGGTTTAAAATATGATGAAGAGAGTGTTATTACAAATATCTAGCATATTCTTGTTACTGATATTGTTACTTGGTATGACCCTGGGCTCAGGTTGTGGTTCGCCTACCTTAAGGATTGACTTCACTACGTCACCACAGGTGTTAGACGCTGGTGTTACATCCAGTGTCATGACTATACAAATACAGAATACCAAGGGCAAGCCATCTAACGTAAAAACTAATACCATTATCAATTTAACCTCAAATTCTGCCACAGGACGGTTTGATACCAGTCTATCGGGGTTGTTTAACGGGAGCACTACCTCCGTGACCATACCTAAAGGATCCTCATCAGCCAGCTTCTACTACAAGGATGCTACCGCTGGCACTCCTACCATCACCGCAACCGAGTTGCCCAGTCAGGGCTGGAATCAAGGCACCCAGCAGGAGACAGTTAATCCTGCGCTCACTATCACCACCACTTCACTGCCTGATGGCGATGCAGGCACCAGCTACTCTCAAAACTTGGGTTCTTCTGGTGGGACTGGCACATACACCTGGTCAGTAACATCGGGCAGCCTTCCAGCCGACCTGACGCTGAGCGGCAATACAATCTCTGGCATACCCACTGTAGCTGGCATATCTAACTTCACTGTTGAGGTAACCGATGGTATTGGTACGACAGCTAAGAAATTGTCCATTACCATCAACCCAATACTCACTGTGTCCGTCACTTCATTGCAGAATGGTGATCCAAATATCAGTTACTCGCAGACTCTGGTAGCCTCTGGTGGCAGCGGCACCTACACCTGGTCAATAACTGGTGGGTCTTTGTCTGCAGGGCTATCACTTGATAGCTCCACCGGTGTTATTTCTGGTACGCCGACCGCACCTGGCACATCGGAATTCACTGTTAGGGTAAGTGATGGTATCGGCACGGCAACCAGGACTCTATCGACCACGATCAATGCTACACTTACCATTGTTACTGCTTTGCTGCCTAACGGTACCCAAAACACAGGCTACTCACAGACTCTAGCTGCAGCCGGCGGCAGTGGTATTTACACCTGGTCGATAACTGGTGGGACTCTGCCTACCGGGCTCTCACTCACCGGTAACACCATATTTGGCACACCGACCGAGAATGGTGAATTCAATTTCACTGTTCAGGTAAGCGATGGCATTGGTTCAGTGGCTCGGGGGATATCTATCACGATTATACGAATCCGCTTTTGATGAAAACAGCAGCCTGGCTTTTCGAAACAATCTGACAAAGTAGTAAAAAGTGTAGCACAGATCATCGCACGAAATAGCGTTTTGTACAAACGATGACGAAGAAGGACGATATCTCCTCTTCTAGCCACCAGATGTTGAAATTGATACTACTAATACGTTATGCTCAAGGCGATAACATCAAAAGTCCCAGTCAGTGAGACTAAAGATCGATGACTAAAAAGAGGATCAGATACGTTGTCAGTATCCTGGTACTCACTCCATATTGAGAATCTGGGACATAAATTCATTGAGGTCTAAGGAGAGTCTAGTAGAATGCTTTTTACTTAATAAAACGATATAATGAATTAAAAAATAGTATATATACACAACAATAGTGGCAACGCCATAGCTAAAACACCCTGAACAATAATGTCCTGTATATCATTACTTATTGAAGAGAAACGGAGGGAGAAATTGACTAAAAACAAATACGACAACTTGTTCATATCAGGGGTAGATCCTGAAATCCAGGCACGCAGACCTTATGCGACTATCGGGTTTCTGGATGGTAAAACTTTTGAAGGATGTAATGAATACCAGATTTTCTGGGTAGGAGATAAACCATATGGTGCGTATGGTACAAAAGCCTGGGGTGAGATATATCACGGTCCGCATACGCACAAATATCCTGAGATTTTTGTCCATTTGGGGACTGACCCAGATAATCCGTGGGATCTTGGAGCAGAGGTCGAGATGCATGTTGGACCAGAAATGGAAAAGCATGTTATCACTCGATCTACTATTATTTGTCTGCCAGCTAACTTCGTTCACGGTCCTTGGAGGATTCTGAAGGTTACTAGGCCTTTCCTGATAGTAACAATCAATCAATCACCTAAGCATACCGAAAAAGCCCTCAAGAATCTGGTATCTCAAGAAGACCTGAAAAGGATGATTTTTATCGATCAAGGTTATGAAAGTGATGAGGTTGTTATGCATTGGCCAGAGCTGGCAGGCCCTCCGACTGAATACCAATAGTATTCCAAATATAAGATGGTGACAGCTAGTTGATTGGAACTCACGACCAAGATCTTATAAGTCAACCTTTCCTATGTAACGAAATGTATGACTGTTACCATTCGTTTCTTTAACTTCGGCAAGAGGACGCAGTCTCTCATTCCGTTCATGATATACGAAAGGCTATTCCCAAAACACTCTTAAAACTTGACAGAGTTATGGAATTTTTGTAAGATGTTAAATCGATTAACAAATCATAGATACCTAACTTTAACAATTGAATATTCTCCGATTTGCATTGCCTAAGCCAGGTGGTATGGTATGCAAACGGTGGCCTTCAAGGCCCAAGGGTATAGGTGAAAACGCCTGTGCCTCCCATGTTTGGAAAGGAGAAAAAGCGGAAGTACTTAGAGAAAAAGCGTCTCCTTTCGAGGCGCTTTTTTATTGACTTTCACAGGCTAAAGCTAGTTCTATGTAGCTGGGGTTGCCGATGATGATTGGACAAATATAAAATGACCTCCAGCCATTTTACCTATCAGCATCGGCACCTCCACCTGCAGAGAACTATTTATTTATAGAGTATTTCAATATTTTATCATATTGAAAAAGCTTT
>CAYOHA010000053.1:0-12501 GCA_964403625.1 uncultured Dehalococcoidales bacterium
AGTCGAAAGTAATCCTCCATTCTCTTGATTAGCATAGAACCGATGCCCTGACCTCTGCACTCTTCTTTGACGACTAACTCAAGAATACGACCAGACTTGGATGGAATCGTGCCCAGCAGGTCTTCTGTCCTTTGGTTTTCTATCACCACTGCGATGCATCCGAGGCTCTCTTGGTCTTTCTGTGCTAAGTAAATTATTCCGCCTTGCTCTCCAATTCTCTTTAAAAGGGCATCGGTATACGTTTGGCCGAAAGCCGACAATCGTCTCAAACGGCGGATTGGGTCGATGTTTACCACAAAATCCTGCAATATCTCTATCAACTCAATCAGTTTGAGCTTATCTGCAGGACTATATTCCCAGACAAACACATCCATGCTATTGAACTCCGGTTATATATTCGAAAGACGCAAACAACATCCGTAGCATGGGGCAATGGAAACCTCAATCTGTATCGTAGAAGAATGTTACCACAACTAGAGTCAATTGACCATTTCGAGACTGACGAAAAAGTCCCATTCCCCTTTGAAAAAGGATAATTTAGGAGAAACTTTGATCTCAAATCCATCTTAACTAACCTTTGAAGAGGTGAAAATTTGGGTAAAGAGAATACTTTTTCGACACTCTCAGAATGTGACTTTGAGATCACAATATGCAACGGAAAAACAATGAAATTGAATTATTGGCAGAAGATTTTACAAGGAATAGCATTTTTCTGTAAAAAACCATTTATGCGTATTTACGCGTGATAAAAAATTCATCGAAATGACGCTGAAATTATACAATTTGTGCCTGTAATGATTCATAATGACGCCTAAAGGAGGAGTGCTGTGGGGATACTGAATAAAACAGCCCGTAAGCTGGGCCTTGTAAAACAAAAGTTTCATACTATTCATGTATTACGTGGGGATTTTTTGGCATTCAAAACATTAGCTGTACAACAGTAAGTAATGCAATATGAACTGTTTGTGATATTTATGAAGTATTACATTGAAGGGTTACGGTATTATTATCGTAAAGAAAATGAAGAATTACGTAAAAATCTGGCTGCTATGACCGTAATGGTTAGGGAGTATGAGAAGAAATTCGGCAAATTATTCGGTTCTCCAACAGAAAAAAGAATTAATCCAGAACTCTTATTAAAACATTCAGATGGTTTGTTTAGATTCCTTCGGCGAAGGAAAATATCACTGAAAATATTTTCTATAACAATAGCCTAAAAACTAAATAATATGTCTTGGATAGAGCACAAAAGTAGCGTGTCACAAAAGTAGCATTGACAAAATCCGCAACAGGTATATAATATAGAGTACATTTTTCAGAACTCTCGTTCTATCGTATTCGATCCTGAGTGAATATACAAGATATTAAACATGCAATACGGAGGAAAAATGGAATTTAAAACTACCACAAATACAGCAACTCATACCGAGAATAAGACCAGCGGCGGCATTGAGAATGTAGCAAAGTCTGCACGCACCCTGTTACGTAGTTTGAGCGGTCTTAGCACAACTTCCCTGAAAATGATAGAACGCGAATTAGCCGTAGCGATTTCTGTTTCCGAACAGATTCGAGATGGCCTGGTAACTCCACTGGCTCTGGAGAGTACCCGCAAGAAAGAAGTCGTCAACCAGTTTCGCGCCGATGCTCACCGGGCTGTAGATATGGCAATTGATGCCGGCGGTCTGGTCTTAAACATCGGGCTGGATTTCCTGGATAAATTCGCAGAGCCTAACCGGTAAACTCTATCAATACTCGATAACGTTGTGTTTAACGCAGATTGTCAGGGTTGAATGCGTGCTTGGTGTTTACGGCTGATTTTCGTCCGCTTCCGGTAGTACTTCAAACTCTAGAGTCGTCTCAAAACCTCCGCCATCCAACCCGATACAGACTTTGTAGCGACCCAAATCAGCCTCCCCGGGCACAGTGATATAGATTATTAGTTTTTCAAAATCCCGCGGTGCAATAGAAAGTACGGCTGGTTCAATCCTAACCGACTGTACGGTCAGAGCGTTTTCCTTCATACTACCGCCTTCCAAGCTCATACAAACGAAACGCAATTCTTTCATCGGCTCACTGCCCGGATTTTCAATCGAAAGCGGGATGCGTAATATGGCACCGCGATGGACGGTTGGTAATCCTGATATAACAGTATCGGGCGTGCCCGGTTGACGGGCTGGCTGGGAGGCATTACTGGCCTGGCTGGCAGCACCAGTTATCATCTTGATGATATTCGTTGCTGTAGCCATGCCGTAATGGATAATAATTTTGAGCGGGCCGGTTGATGTTTCTGGCTCCTGTATTATTTTACCGCCTGCTGTAGCCTGTGCTACCGTCTTTGCCAGTACTGCCCCGACCCCGAGCGCAGCCGTGATTATGCTGGACAGCCCATCTATTAGTTCCTTTGCTCCCGGCCTGGCGGTATCTTTTGAGTTTGAATCGGGTTTGTTTTCAACCAACGGTTTTCCTCACTCAGGGCGGCATAACTGCCGGTGGTGTTGGGCATGGGATTTCGTCTGTAACAGGTTGAGGAGTAGCTATTGTCGCTCCGGTTATACGGATAGACATAAACTTGGTATTACCAAGCTTAAATTCAACCTGGTAATCCGAAGCCAAGTGCCAGGGGTTGGCAAACCGTAACTGTACCGGCGTGCGAAGCTGCATAGCATGATGAATCGGCTCAGACAGCATTGTGTGAACTTTTAGATGATGATCGAGCGGTTCAACTCTCAACAGATGATGGTGTTCGTCGGCAAAGTGGTGGGTCATATGCACTTCTACTGGCTCCTGTTTATCACCTGTCAGAGTTACTTTTCCGGCTACTTCAACTTCAAAGGGTTTTTCCTCACCCCACATTAAAAGGTGAACCAGCGGTTTAACTGTGGTATGCACAATCTGGCCGGCGAACTCATGCTGTAAGGCATCTTTTTCTTTCTCACCATACAGAGATACGGCTCCCTGGTGATCGAGTGCAAACCGTTCGCCCTCTTTTTGTGTAATAATATTGGTCTCTTCTGTTGCCATACCTTTCTCCTGGCTTAATTATCGTATCTGGTAGACATCCATAATGAATTCGTAATCACAAACCCAATTTTTAATTTTCACGCATACCCTATGACAGCCATCCAGGCAAGCGTAACCCATCTTGATTCCCGTTTTAGTGGAATCATACAGGCACTGCTCTTTACCATCTATGAATAACTCGAAGTCCGTAGGTAGCTTAAACTGGAAGCAGTATATTCCCGGGTTGAAACAGCCGATCCCGCACCACTCCGCAGGGTAAGGGATACGCAGGTCACGTAGAGTACGCGGGGTGAGATCACTGCTCGGTACACCCGGAGTACAGCCGTAACCGTCCGGTCCGTGATCCAGGGACTGGCGTGAAATGCTGACCCATACCGGTCGCGATGCTGAAGCCAGGTGTGCCAGCAATTCAGCGCTGAAGACCAGACACAGGTTATCAGGCCTGGTACCGCCGGTTGCAGTCGCTGCAGTAGCAGTAGTTGCCGTAGTTGCCGCAATAAAGTTTGTGTAGACATATTCTGTGTTTTTGGCTGCCGCGGTCCTTTTACTCTCGTCAGTTTTTCTAGCTCCGGCTGATTCATCGGTTTTCTTCTGGTAGAGTTGCATTGCCCGTACTTTCATTCGCAGGTTATCACGTAAACCGGCTTCGAACAGCTGGTAAGCCAGCGAGCCTTTGGGAGTCAGCAGGTTTAGAGTTATCGGCATGAAGGGGTCCAGGCCAATCGTCCCACCGTCCCCTTTGAATTCAGGCGCAGTAGTGAAACGAACCAGCGCAAAATTAGCGGTAACATCTGACCCGATACTAAGAGGTATCAGGCTGAGAGCTTCAACAAATCCACTCACCTCCGTAGCTTGTGCGCTCGGAATCGGATCGGATCCGTATAATATGGCTACGCCATAAATCAACCTGTCCGTCTTTGCTTCCGAACTCTCCACGTACAGACGGACGAATTGACCGTCCTGCTGTGCGGTCCGGAGCAGTTCAAATTGCTGGGCTGCCACGGCTCGCTCGGGAGTCTGCATGTCCAGCACGTATTCGTTCGCCCCTTTTTCCACCGTTACCAGTCTGATCTTGGCGACATCTGCCTTTTCGCTTGGGGTACTGGGCCTGTTTTCGGTAAAAAGGACCGCACTGGTCACCAGGCCGGTCACCGTTTCGATCTTTAAAGGTGATCCCAGGCTATCGCGGCTGAGACGGGCTACACGGGTAAAAACCTGGCCAGCTTCACCTTTCTCGGACTGGAACTCTACCGGTTCAGCCCTGTCCATAGCATCCCGGAGTATCGCCAACATCGAGAGCCGCTCGTTAAAGCGTTCAGGGTCGGCGTCCAGGTCCTCAATGACAAACTGTCCGGTATTACCATCTTCGAACAGGATTGTTGCGGTCACCAGACCGCCGCGTCCAACATCAATCTTGAGTACAAATCCCCTCTGAGTTGCCATAGTTACCTCCGTTGTTACTCTTATTTATTTTAGTGTTATGTTACAGACCTCGGAATTTCCTGTTACTAAAGAGTACCTTTATTTATTGTTTTATCAAGGTCGCGGCAGGTCATGGGATAATTCCAGGTCCTCAAAGCTTAAACTTAACCGCCTGATCTCCATATCCCCGGGGAAAATTAAACCCTGGCTGGTAATGTTGACTTCATTCAAACAAGCCCTAATTTCAGCGATACCATTGACCACCGGCGGGATCGCCTGAATATGGCGGCCCTGTTCTTCGGCGATTTCTGCCGCCAGTTGACCGCCTATCTCATCAATCATATACTCGATGATAATCAGCATTATAATGCCGACGAGTGGAATAAGTAAATCAATACATCTATCACAGCAGCTCTGGTCCACATCAAAGTCTCCGGGATCGCCCTGAACATCAAATGTACATACGCCATTTTCTTCAGTACGGGTACCTTTCAGAAACACCGGCCCATCGAGATTGGCAGTAGGGTCCGGCCAGCAATCGATGTGTACATCAGCCGAAGCGGTAACCCAAAAATGTCCTTTACTTTCATCATGGTCACCCGGGTCGGCAAGGGCGATAGTTAAATGTGTTAATGTTGCATCGCCCTCGTCCACATGTACTGCTTCCTCCCCTTCATAAACGCCCTTTCCGGTTTTACTCAGGCCCGGGAATTCTTCATAAACAGCTGTGTCGATGAATTCGTGGACCTTTGCTTCACCTACCGCTAGAGATAACTGGTTCGACCCAAGGAAATTGTCCGGAACGACGTCATCTGCTTCTGTACCATAACGCCGGTTCATCAGGACCGCGAATACTTCATCCGCCACCAGGCAAAAACCAACCGGTGTGCTTAAAACAATATCCTCCTCTCCTGATTTGGGAGAGTAAACGGGAAACTTTTTATCCTGAACATAGCTGGCTATCTCATTCTGTAATAACTCGCGAGCCCTGGCTTCGCTGAAGGCTGGCTCAGTTATCGTCCCGAACTGGTTTATAGCATCGACTGCCAGGTCGGTTAAACCCGCAATAACTGCGCCGAAGCTCGGCCCGCTAACCGTTCCAAAACTGCCTGCAGCGGTGTTCACCATCGGCGCCAGAGTACTTTCAATCAGCGATTGCGCAATACTGGACGTATCCAGCTCGACAGTAGTCTGCAATTCCGCAGGTGCCGGATTGCTGGCCATACTTACACTCAAGGTGTTGGCTACTGTATCACGCGTAACCTTTCGCCAGAAAATAACCCGTCCATAAGACGTATATGAAAATGCTGCCGGGATACTCACATAAATGGGCATACGGAATTTCAAATATTCCACCCCACCAGTATCCTGAAAATTCACTTCAATATCGTATGGAGTCGCCAAATTTGGCGGAGTAAGCTCTGGATCGCGGTTGTCATCATATAAAACCAGCGTATTTCCTAAATAAGGGTAGGTGTGGGGTACTAAATCGTACTTACTGTGTACCTGCTGGCGAATAACCGCCAGTTCAGCTTCCCTCTGCCCATTGACATTATCCAGCTCAACTTTTGTTTTTAGTGAGGCATCAGCCGGTTCGATGCCCATTTCCACCGTTATCGAATCATCCGTCTGGATAACCTTGCGGTAGAATATAACCCGTCCGAACGAAGTATAGGTACCAGCATTACTGGGTAAAACGAGTGAAACGTGTATAGGTGCTGTCACCTTCAAATACTGCTCGCTGCCCACTGTCTCCAGCGAAGCCTGGATTTCGTATGGAGTAGCGGAATTCGCCGGAGTCAGCGTGGCATCGCGAGCCCCATCATACAGTATCAGCGTATTTCCGGAAGCATCGCTATATATGTGGGGAATTGTGCTGTATTTGTTATGAATGGCATTCAGGAAGTTATCGATATCTATGCTTGGAAGTCCCTCAAGGCTGACGATATTCACATCGTCAGACACGACATCTTCGAAGCTTAATCCCAGAACCTCCTCGCCTTCTTCATCCCAGTGCGTAACTAATGCTGGAATTTCGACACGTGTCTGCAGGGTTATCCGGCTGAGCGATGGGTCCGGGGCATCGACTGTCTCGACATGGATATCGAAAGGAAAGGAGAAAAGGATGTGATTCTTGTCCTGGAAAGAAAGATCGGAAGCATCGGTCTCATCATCGTGGACACTGCCGTTAATGATAAACTGTCTCCCCGAATAGGTTTTGGGAAAAGGACCAAAATTGTGCGGATAGCGGCTTTCGCTTTTAAATGCCAGGTGAAAGATCTGCCGCACCTGCTCGATGCCCATCTCGATGCAAAAATCAAAATTAGACGTCAGGCTCATCTCGTTGCTCCTCCGGGAAACGGACGGTTTTTATCCAACGATAGAGAGCATTATCGACTTTACCCTCATTAATCTTACGAATATTCGAGCGGCTGTGGACCTGAAAGGCGGTATGCTGGATTATGCCCAACTCTAACAGGTCGTGCACCAGTGGATGGCTATCTTTGTAGAAGTACAGTTCTTCCAGCGTAATTTTTTTGGGCACCGTTTTCATCGTTTTGATTTTCGGCAGCGGAGCATTAAGGTCCATCTTGTGTATGGCAGGCTGCCATAACTTGATCTTAATAGCGGAGCCCCTCAAAATGCGGGGTTTATAATGATAGCGCTTACGTGCCGGCGCTCGAAGTCTGGATAATCGGTTGAGCATTGGCTCATTAGCCAGCGGGCGGTAGGTCGGTTTGAGCCCTCTGGTATTTAATGGTTCGAGCTTGAGCTCGGTGAACAGAAACTGGGATACCCATTCAGGGTTATTCGGCTGTGGCATCTTACCAAGCTTCTCATTTAGCGTTTTTTCCAGCTTTTCCTGCCGCTGGCGGACTTTAGGGGAATATTGAATGGTAGTTAGTATGTGATGCTGGATGGAAGAAGATACCTGTATTCCCATTTCCTCGAAGGCTACAACAGGGTTTAGTATTATCAAACGCGAAAGCTCAGGGTTGTCCCTGATCCGTTTGAAGATTTCCGTTTTTCGCGATAAAAGGTCTTTATGCGATTTAAGGTACAACCGTTCCAGCCCCGGTTTCGATTGGTCAGAAGTGGCGTTGGACTTCTCAGGGAGATCGGAAGTTGACATTTCCCCTCCTATCTCGTACGCTGATAATCGTTTAGTCTGTAATTACACTTTCTAGTTAGAGCAGGTTAGCTCGAGTAAATATTATTCTAACATATACCACAAATAGGTTATAATTACAATAGTATTTTCATACCAGTATTTTATAATAGTATTGTATTATAGCTTCCTTCCGGAGGGAATTCAGGATTGCCTGTTAATATACATCACTATCCAATAGTCGCAGACTTTGATTTGCCGGTTCACCTGGGTCCCAGAGAACCCTTTCCAGAGATAAAGCTTACTCAAGTCCTGGAGCGGCGCTGGCTGCACTATGCTTTCCTGTCGCGCGATAACCAGCTTGGTCTGGTAGCGAATATTGCCTGGTTAGGTCCAGAGCCGGATATGTCCCAACCCAGCGTTCGCAATACATCCATCTTAACCGTATACCATAAAGGCGATGGTTGGCGCTCCAGCCAGTTCAACTGCCATACTTACCTGCCGATCTGGTCCGCATTTCGCCGTCCGCAAGGCTTAAGCGAATCACTGCCTTTTCAGTTGGCTTCCACCTCCGGCTCTCCTTTCGTCCGATTAGATTTACAGCGCAGTTGCCACCCGTGTATCAGTCAATGTGCAGTTTTTGGTGGTCATGAGTTTTCTGACCAGTACCACATACGCTGGCAGCCGGAGCCAGGTATCATTGCTCGGGGAGACTGGGGTTTCGATGGAAGAGTCTATCCGAATATTGAGGCGGTGGGTTACCATGAGCGCGTGCGCGGCTATTTTAGCTGGCCTGGACTGGGTGGCTGGGTGTGGGGTTTTGTCAACGAACCGACCAATGGCGAGACAGGATTACGACCTCCGACCGCCATAGTCTTCGGTGTCGTTCAACCAGGGCAACCACGTGACGCCGCAGGCGGGTCGATCATACTGTGGAATAACGGACGGCTACGCCGTTTCTTTCCCCGCCGGAATATCAGTATCGCCGTACGCGGACAACTTGACCGTGATTATGTTGTTCAGGTACCTGTAATGGCGAATCTGTTTAATGTTCCTGCAATGCAACCTATTCCTCGCCGATTAATGGTTGTCGGTCGTATCGGTGACGACTGGTTATCTATTGATTTTCTGTGTGAATCGGCCACCCGGGTGGTAGTTCCCAATGAGACCGGGCTCTCTCCATTCAGGGTCCACGAAGTAATCGGGCCCTGCCAGGTTGAGGGACAGCTCAGCGGACACCGGTTTGGTTTTCAGACTTACACTATAGTTGAATTTGCCGGAGGTGCAGGTGGCGATTAAAAATGCAGCCCAGCTGCTGATCGATACTGTAAACGAGCTGTCTAATCGGTCTCCGGCGATTATCGCGGCTGCCGCCAGGCAACTGGGTGATATTATCCTCAGCCTGCATTTTGGCGACAATAGTTTTGCAGAGTTGCGGTCTCAACACAGCCGTCTGATTGCCCGGGTTCACCGTTCTGATAACCCTGATGTTGAGGCTTATATTGATAACCGCTCTCTTAACCTGCTCTTCGACCTGGAGAAGCCACCGGTCAGCCAGGTGCTAAGTGAGAGCCTGGATGTACGCGGCGAACGGGCACAAGTACTGGCAGTATGGCGTACTTTTCAACTTCTAGCTCAGCGTGCCTCCGGATTACGGGCAGTCCAAACCTTATGGCGGGAGTACCGCGATCAGTTCTCCAGCATATGGGGCGAACCTGCCCGTCCTCATACTTCATTCCGTTTCTCCGAAAAGCTCTCCAGGCCTAGCAACACCGGCTGGAGTGCCCTAGATTTCCTGGCCCGGCGCTACCCATCGGATGATGATGTGAGTGGTGGTATGGTCTCAGGTACTGTACGTCCCGACACACGCCTGGTGTGGGATGGGCGTGTTAGTACACCGTGGTGGACATTCTCAAATACGCCCGATGCAGACTTAATGGAAATAATGCAGAATTGTAAAGCTCGCGTGGCGGAAGAGTTGCAACGCTTAATTCCCGTCCGTGAACCAAAAGAGCAGCTTTACAACTTAATGCGTGAATATCCTGTCCGCGAAGGTAAAGGCCTTCGCCCTACCCTTACCATCGCAACCTGTTCTGCCTTCGGCGGTCAGACTATTGAGGCAATACGTACTGCGGTTGCTATCGAATTATTCCACAATGCCTTCCTTATTCATGACGACATCGCTGATGAATCGACGCATCGACGGGGTGGATTGACAATGCATGATGAGCACAGTCTCGGTCTGGCGGTTAATACCGGCGATGCGATGAACTTACTGGCCATCGATACAGTGCTTTCCAATTTACAATCTCTCGGCCTGGCACGTACTCTCGGGTTGATTAACGAAGTAATCCATATGTGTCGTGAATCCGTAGAAGGCCAGGCGATCGAGCTAGGCTGGATCCACGATGGCCTTGTCCCTCCCAATAATAAGGACTATTTCCTGATGTCTACAAAAAAGACAGGCTGGTATACGTGCATTTCACCCTGCCGTATGGGCGCTGTCTGCGCCGGCGAGACTGACCCGACCATTCTGGACCGTTTCAATGAAGTGTTTCGATTAATCGGCATCGCGTTCCAGATCCAGGACGATCTGCTGAACCTGATTGGTGAGACAGACCTCTACGGTAAGGAACCGTTTGGTGATCTGCTGGAAGGCAAACGTACCATCATGTTGATTCATCTTTTTCGTACCGCAGATAAAAAGACCCGTAAACGTCTATATGAACTGATTCGCATTCCGCGAATGCAAAAAACCCAGGCAGATGCCGAGGAAATTCTGGCAGCTATGCATCGTTTTAACTCACTGGAGTACGCCATTTCTCTGGCTAACCGCCTGGCACATCAGGGAGTACGACGCTTTGAAGAAGACCTGGCTTTTTTACCGGAGACAGAAGCCAAGGGCGTCTTACGCCAGATTGCGAATTACGTTACGACCCGACTACTCTGAGATAATGGAGAATTGTAATGGAAGAAAAGTCACCCAGAGATGAAGATAATCGCTTTAGCCATCTTGGTGCTGAAGACTTACGCGCTCTAGAGTCGATACAACACGGTAATGTCTGGCTACGCTCTATCCTTTGTACTCTAGCTCGCCGGGGAGTTGGCTTTAGAAAACAGTACCCTGAACGCTCCAGCGAAATATTGATGGTATTGTCCCCATTACCCTACTACAAGGCCGGGCAGTTCTTGTTTGACCTTATGGAATGGGAAGACTTTATGCTGGATGGCCCCCCGCCACCAGTCCTGACGACTACGGCGGATGCCCAAGCTTTCAAACGACTGGCAGCTCTTCTGAATATCATCAAGTCATACCTGGATGGTAGCATAAGTCAGCAAACAAAAGAGGGAACTACTCCGGAGGAACTATTCAGACAGCTTTTAAAGGTAGAAATTTCTGGCCTGATTGTGGATGATAGCCAGCTACCGCCACTGGAAGCCGGATTCTACCTCTACAATGATGTCATCCTGGGTCTGTATGTCAGCGGCTTACAGAGCGGGCAATCACTATCTTCACTGCTACCAAGTGACAAAGGTCCCTCAACAGGAGAAAGCAAACCGGAATCCTAATCAACACCGAAAGAGACCTCCAGTCCTAATACTGCTTAAATATAACCGCTAATCAACACCCTTTTACTGGATTCAAGCCCACATTCAAGGTAACCGCCTTCTTTTGATGCTTGATATGTTTTAAGTCTATTTTTTAACAGATTTACAACTATGAAGAGAATAACAAGGTTTTAAGCGCCCTATAATGTGATAAACCACATTTTTTATCCTCCTAGACTAATAATGCTTGTAGTCTTTAAAGAATCTATCCTTTCAATGGGTGTTTGTCGGGGCTATAAATCTAACTCTTCGCTATTCTAAACATCTTGGTGCTCTGTCCAAATACTCCTGATAGCTGTTGCCATAGGCATCAAGACACATGCGTTCTTCGGAAATTCCGCTAATAAAGTGCGTGATAGCGAAAAGGATTGAAAGGAATATAAACAGCCACGAAGCCGAAGCTATCCCTGCACCTAGAGGAGCTAGAAATCCAAAAACATATATAGGATGTCTTGAATAGCGATATAGACCCGGGGTAACAGGTTCATCAACTGGTGTATTAGCAGTATTCACACTCACGATTATATACACTGCTATTCCTAACAAGCTAATGGGAAGACCCACAAAAAACCATGTTGTCCATAATTTCAATGGTAGGAAGATGGAGTAAAGGAAGGTTAGCATCAAGACTACTTTTGATAACACAAAGACTCTCTTCTCACTCTTACTGAGTTTAGCAGTGGATTCTATCTTCATATACAGTCCCTTTGTAACTGATGTCATTATTGGGGGGACTAATACAAGAAGGATTAGCAATAACCAGGCATTCCAAATACCTATTTCAAAGGCTGGTATTAGCGACATATTTCACCTCCATACCAGATGTCCTCTGGCAGGATTTTATCCCCACAACCGGGCTGAAGTGTTTGCAGGGCGGCGATGAAGTAGTCCCAGAAACGGTCCGGGTCGTTGTCGCCTTCATCCAGTGAAACCCAGGCCGTGAGCACCTTAGGCTGGCTGATACGAGTCCATTCACTTAAAAGCGTGGTCTTGCCGAAGCCGACCGGCGCAGATACAAGTACAAGGTTATAACTGAGGCCTTCTTTAAGTCTTTCAATTAACCGGGGGCGTGGCACCATCTGGGGTCAGGCCGGAGGGATATTGAACTTGGTTTTTAATAATGACGTTTCCACCTCGGTCACCTGATGTACTACATCGTATGTCGAGGATCGATGATAAGATCATTATTGCACATTCAGTAAAGTTCCTCAGGTCGTGAGGATTCTTGATTTTTTATTTCTTTTATCTTCGAGCGGTGGTCACTCAGATTATACCTATTTCTGGAAATTTCTCAATTTGTATTTTTATTGGGGGGATGAGTTGAACAAAACCGAGGAATG
>CAYOHA010000054.1:0-12348 GCA_964403625.1 uncultured Dehalococcoidales bacterium
TAGGCTCTAGCCGAGGACAATATTTTACCTAGCAACAAATTCTTAATGGGTCACCATTCTTAAAAATACTTAATAGCTGATTTTGAACTCATTTTGGGTGTATCAACAGTGTTACGGATATCCAGAGGATTATCAGAATCAAAGGTATTCCCCAATTCAAAAAACCACTGAGCCAAAGAGAAGGCTTTGTATCCTCATACTCATAGGGAGAGTCTATAAATATTCCTTTTACCTTAAGTATTTGCTTAGTCTTCTTATCTTCTATACGAATTCTTCCCTTTGCACGTGTTATGACCTCTCTACTCCACATATTCGCTATGTCAGCCCTGCGTATGCAGACCACCATCCAGAAAAAAGCAACCGCGATTCCACCTGCGAAAACAATCCAAAAAGGGCCGGTCTTGCCCAAGGAGCTTAGCAGTCCCATACCTGTGCCAATCAGGAACGCTTCTATAGCGGCACAAACAGCTCTATAGGCTTGAAGCAATGTATTCTCCATTGACCATGTAGCTTGACAAATCTCAATCTCACTTAGTGATTCTCGTTCTGCTTCTTTCAACGCTGTCAATGTTTGATGCTCATCGTTATTGTTATCGAATTCATCTTTTACCTGCCTCTTTCCTTGTTTAAATCCTCCCCTTGAGTAGACTATTAGCACGAGACCAAGGATTAGGAACGCAATTACAGCTCCCACATTGAAGGCAGTTGGCTTAGCAAAATAAATACCGAGCATCGTCACCGCCAACGCTTCAAGTATGATACCTAAGTTTTGATACTTGTCCTTATGATATTCCTCGCGCCACTTATCGAATCTCTTGGAAATCTCGTCTAGGCGTTCATCAGTATTCACTAAAGTACCTCTTATCGGCATTGTAGTCTCTTATGAAGAATTATGTCAATGCATATGTTTGAACTAAATTAGGCTTCTTAACTTCGGATATATAACTACCAGATAACGAAGTAAAAACTTCGAGTGCTAAGAAACTTGGTGGGCCTTACACAACTCGAATCGATAGGTAAGATTGTCCGTGACGGTTAGGTGGTACTGTATTCAGCTAGCCTAGAGGTATTCTCCCGAATCGATGATATAATCCCATATCATTGAACAATTCTCGGTTTTGTTCAATATCACCTCATCCAAGAAAAAGTCATAGGGTAAAATTTCAAGAACTATTATGTCAGTATTTCTAGAGAAAACAGGTTTAAATAATTACGGAAAAAGATTTCTTGACTCTCACGTTACGGTAGACTTTATACTGATATCAGTTAATATATACGAGAAGACATATGTTATATAAAATTGGAGATTTCTCTAGAATTAGCCGTGTAACAGTCAGAGCCTTGCGGTACTACGATGAGATTGACTTACTAAAACCAATACAGGTTGATCATACCACTGGTTATAGATATTACTCAATCGACCAGTTACCTAAACTCAACCGTATCGTAATGCTGAAAGAAATCGGATTGTCACTTGAAGACATCCATGGGTTATTACATAATGGCCCACCATTGGACTATATTAGACAGCTTCTGCAAGTTAAAAAGTCAGAAATACAGGAGCGCCTGAATCAAGATAGTGGGAGGCTACGACAGGTTGAGGTTTGGCTGGAACAAGTTAATAAAGAGGGTATAGTGCCTACTGATACTCATATACAAAAGAAATCTGTAAAGGAGATAAGAGTTATCAGCAAACGTGAACTGGGAACTTACCAGGAGACAACCGCAAAGCTTTACGATGAATTAATTGAGCAGCTTAACCGTCCAGAGAACCGGGATACTGTAAAAATCACCGGTCCACTAATAGCGCTTTTCTACGATGACGAGTATAAAGAAGAGGATGCTGATATTGAGATAGCTTTACCAATATCTGGTGATATTTCCGTGTATGAAACCCGCATCGTAGTCAAGACGTTACCGAAAGTCGATGTTATTTCAACTATTCATAAAGGTCCTAATTACAACTCAGACAAAGCTTATATTCAAATCATGGAATATGCCAAAGAACACAATCTGAAGCTGCTTATACCAATTCGCGAAATATATTTCACGTACCTGGAAAACATACCTGAAGAAGAGCTATTAACGGAAATCCAATTCCCGTTTATCGAGTCTCTACCATAATTTATATAATTCACTTTCTAATAGAAAGTGTAACCGAAATACACAAAGAATATTATATTACCGTTGACTATGAAGACTCTTGATTTTGGGGGACCTGGTAAAATTGAGGTATGGAGAAACAGGGATTAATCTAGAAATTGATCTGTCCCGGGGAAGTGTCAAGAGGTTGGTAACCGATCCACGATTGACCGAACTTCATTTAGGGGGGCAAGGGACTGCGGCAAAGACACTATGGGATAGGATTCCTCCTGAAGTCGAACCATTCTCTCCTGAAAATCTACTGATATTCAGCACTGGTCTTTTAACTGGAACTCCTCTTCCGGGAGCAACCCGTACGACCGTTAACAGCTATTGCCCACAGACGAACTTGTTTTCACATTCAGTAATGGGTGGCTTCTGGGGACCGGAACTGAAATTCGCTGGTTATGACAAAATAGTCTTTAGCGGTAAATCCCCTGACTTGGTTTATCTATGGATAAACAATGATAAAGTTGAAATACGTGATGCTACACACCTTCAGGGGAAAGGAAGTCAAGAGACCGCGGCACTAATCCGGGAAGAATTGAAGCAAGACAAAGCCCAGGTAGTTACCATCGGACTTGCCGGTGAAAACAGGGTCTATATGGTTTCCATTGACCATGGCCACTCCAGTGCTGCTCGAATGGTAGGTGTTATAATGGGAGATAAAAAACTCAAGGCGATAGCTGTTCGCGGAACGAAGGACATATATATAGCCAGACCGTCAGAACTGTTCGAGACATGCCTTCGCTTGAGGAAGGATGCTTATAATGACCGGACTTTCGAAGATTGGGCGGCCAGCATGTTTCCTGCATCCACCGAGAAAAAGATTGATCGAAAAATAAGTTGTTATAACTGCCCTAAAAACTGCGCTAGCTTGATTTCCCGGAAAGAAAGGCAAAGGTTTACCTATAAATGCTTCGCAAAAGATATCTATCAGATGATGGCCTTCCATGAGCCGGACTTAGGCAATATCATTTTTCCTGTTGCTAAGGAATATGGGTTGGATTCATTCTCATCATCGGAGGTTATTGTTTTCGCTCTTAAGCTTCTGAAAGCTGGTATATTGACTGACAAAGACTTACCAGGAATGCCGTCCGACACTAAAAGTAGATTTTTATATTTAATCGATATTATTGCTCATCGAGAAGGAATTGGAGATATTTTAGCTAAGGGTGTTTATGCAGCAGCCCGTCAGATCGGCAAAGGAGCAGAAACATTTGACCAAAGTACCACAAAGAAGTTAGAACAGGTTTCTATGGGGATGAGAGAATTGTCCTCTGCCTATTTCCTCATGATATCCACCGGTGAGAAGATGTCCCTCACCGGGATAGATGGGTCATTCCCTCCAACCCCCCTTCCCACCAGAAAGGATAGAGAAAAGTTTGTAGCAGACTGGGTCGCTGTACCTGACGAGAAATTTAAACAATATTTACTAGATTGGAGTAGCCCTGAAGAAATATCTAATGACGCAGCTTGTGCCATCACTGACTGGAATGAGACTATGCATTATATTGATGACAGCACCGGTCTCTGTGCATATATGTCATCATTCAGAAGCCAGTTTGGTGGTGGGGCTATATATCACATCCATACTATACCGTATTTTATTTCGCTTGTTACCGGTCTTAAGCTTGACGAAGTCGGCTTATGGGAAATATCTCAACGAAACCGGAATCTAATCAGAGCTATTAATATAAGAAGGGGTATGAGGAGAAAAGATGAGGTTCCTCCGGCAAACCAACGGGCAGTTGGAGACTATGATTCCAAACAAAAACTCCTTGATGATTATTATAAATTTAAGGGATGGAACAACGACGGTATTCCTACTAAAGAAACTCTAGGTAAACTCGGTCTGGACTATGTTATAAAAGACTTTGAACAAAGAGGACTCCTAACAGAAAAATGATGTTTACAAGTGCGTGTAGTTGGAGTTCCGACTTAACAAAGGGAACAAGAAGAAAAGACGCTGAAAGGAATATATGCAAAAATATACTGAGCTTCTAGGTACCGCTCCGCTGGGCAGATTGCTTGTTAAGTTGAGCCTGCCAGGTATGGCGGCGACGATATCGACGAGTCTTTACAACATCGTCAACACTATCTGGGTTACCAGAATAGGCTACAAAGCTATTGCCGCTTTAACGATAGTAATGCCCTTCCAGATACTCTCATATGCTATCGGTGGCGGTACGGGTATCGGCATAGCAGCGCTGGTCTCCCGGCGCTTCGGCGAAAAAAATCCCAATGCTGCCAATCACGCGGCCGGGCAAATTTTCTTTATCAGTGCCATCTGGGGACTTTTATTTATACTGATAGCAACTCTTTTTGCTGATGAAATACTGCCTGTCCTGGGAGCAAGACCGGACATTTTTGATTATAGCAAGCAATACCTGGTGATTACCGCCTTCGGGTCTCCCCAGATGATTTTCTCACTCGTTACGGCCAGCCTTATCCGCGGCTCCGGTGATGCGGTTAAACCTATGATTATCATGATTTCCTCGACAGTGCTAAATATTATCCTGGACCCACTACTGATATTCGGCATCGGCCCCTTCCCGGAAATGGGGGTTGCCGGGGCTGCGTTGGGTACTGTTATCTCACAAACATTCGGGGCTTTACTAGGTCTGTATTATTTCCTGGCGGGTAAAACAGCCTACCATATCAAATTCGCCCACCTGCTGCCGGATATATCTATCTTGAGGGATATCTATCGCGTTGGTGCCCCGACGATGATTTCGCAACTGATGGAAAGCCTGGTCTTTTTAGTCTTCAACAAAGTAGTATCTTCTTTCGGTTCGCTGGTTATTGCGACACTCGGTATCGTCATGCGTATTTCAGACTTCGCATTTATGCCGGTGATGGGGGTCTCCAACGGGATGCTGCCTATCGTAGGTTACAACTTCGGCGCAGGCAACTATAAACGCCTGTGGCATACGGTCAAGTTGGCATCGATGGGCATCATGATCTTTCTCGCTGTTGTCACCATATTTATGGTAATCTTCGCTCCGCAGATTGTCGGTATTTTCAGCCAGGACCCGGCGTTGTCCACCGAGGCAGTACCGGTAATGCGTATCATGCTGTCTACAATGCTCTTCGTGGGGCCGATGATGATGTTCATCACCGCATTCCAGGGACTATCCAAAGGGACACTCGCCCTGTTTCTATCACTGTTGCGTCAGTTCCTGTTCTTTCTCCCAGTCCTCTTCCTTTTCCGTTACCTATTCGGCCTTTACGGCGTCTGGTGGTCGATGCCGGCTTCGGATATCCTCAGTTTTACGTTAACACTCATATTTATCTTACGAGAATACAGGAGAGGGAGAAAAACGATGGAGAGTATGATAGTTGCAGCCAAATATTGAGAGGGTATTGAATTAAAGGCGTAGGTTTACTGTACACATTCTGGTTCTTCCTATATCACATTTTGAGAGTGTCGAAAAAGTATCTTCTTTAACCAAATTTTCACCTTCTTAAGGGTTAATTAAGAGTGGTTTGAGATCAAAAATTCCCCTAAATTGTCCTTTTTTCTAGGGAAACGGGACTTTTTCGGCAGTCTCATTTTGTGACACCCGTTATTATCTTATTTGAGTTTCAATCCTAAAGAGACTTAACTATTATCAAGACAGTGTATCATTTTGAAATTAGAAATTATGGTATAATCCATCTACAATGAAATGCTATCACGATTACGATGTTTTTGCCTGGCTTTATAACCGGGAATTGGGATTCTTCGGCAATATTATTTCCCCTTTTCTGAAAATAATCGCCGGAGATAATCTCCCGGATGGAGCCAGAATTCTCGATCTCTGTTGTGGCACAGGACAATTAGCAAAAGTCCTTTGTGAAAATAATTATAACGTCACAGGTATCGATGGTTCTGCCAAGATGCTTCAATACGCCAGAAAGAATGCTCCTACCGCTAAGTTTATTCTAGGTGATGCCCGTACTTTCAAATTATCCACTGAATATGATGCCGTTTTTTCTACTTTCGATTCATTGAATCATGTCATGACTCTAACGGAATTAGAGCAGGTATTCGAAAATGTCTTTAAATGCTTGAACAAAGGCGGGATCTTCATCTTCGATTTGAACATGCAAAAGCATTTCGAGACGAATATGAAGGGCACTAATATTATTCGTGAAAGACAGGAATACTTGTATATTATGCGTAACGAATATGATGAAGAAAAGAAACTGGGCAAGTATACAGTAACGATTTTTCAACTTAAAGATAAACTCTGGAAACGCTCTGATATAATCCTCTATCAGACATGGTATCCATTAGAAGACATAGTGTTCTCGCTGAGAAAGACAGGATTTACCTCTATTAAGACACATGCTTTCACTCACCAGCGTGAACTTCAGGAAGTTGATGAAAATTCTGATAGAGTTTTCTTTTACGGCCAAAAACCCTAGATATCTCCGCCTTGAGGGATTATTTACTATGATACAAAATAGCGAATAGTTTATTAAAAGTATTTGGAATGAGACAAGTTTTATACCACTTCTGAATCTGAGTCCGGACTCGCCGTCGGTTCATTTTCGGATTTGTAACCGAGTGTGTTTCCCGTAGTAATGAACATGAAAGGTCTATCTACACGTCTAAAATAAATGGGGCAGTGTGAAAGCCCACTTGGGACAAAGACGGCACATGTTCGCGTGATCATGTGTTGTTCTCCACCCAACCAGAATTCTACTTCTCCTCCTAATTCAAACTGATTGTCTGGATTTGTACCTAAAAACATCAGGTATTCATCAAATGAATGGCTATGTGATTTACTAAGGAGTTCTATAGTACCAGTCCGAACCACTATGTTAGTCTCAAGGTAGAATGCTTTCGGTACTTTTCCGTTTAATTCCTCGCTGATGTAAAGTGAGTTTTGCCAAGGAACGACATTACCTTTTTTACGATTGTCTGGCATGCCAGGATTGGGTGGAGTCTCGGTTATGAAATAATTGTTGTATTTCATGAGTTCTATTACTCCTTCATTAATCTATGTTAAATCAAATTCTTAGACCACCTAAGCAAGGCATATTGAGTCCATCAGGGACTATTTTATAAGTGACAGAGAGACTTTATCTTAAATCATTAGTCCGGCGGTCTAATACATTCCTAACTAATTGACGGCATTTTAAGTTGCTAACTAATTGCTTTCGCCTCCTCTCGAAGTACATCCAATATGATATCTACACCCTTATTGAAGTATTCACGTGTAATCACCAGAGGTGGCATAAAACGAATGGTGTTGTTGTCTCTTCCACAGGATGCGACCATGATGCCGCGCTCACGGACCTTGTTGGTAATGGCCATTACGTTTGGATAAGGTTCGCGGGTTTCTTTGTTCTTAACAAGCTCAATCCCTAGCATGAAGCCTTTACCTCTCACTTCGCCTACGATAGCGATGTTTTTCGACTCTTCGATGAGTTTTTTCTTTATCTCCTTGCCCACCTTATCCACCCTGCTTACTAGATCCATCTTCTTATCACTCAGCAAGGTAATGTTAGCAGCAGTGATAGCGCATGAGACAGCATTTCTCTCAAAGGTATTGGGTTGTATGGTCCTGGATAACTGTTCACCGTATTCCTCGCGAACAGCCACTCCAGCCATTGGAGCATCACCGCCAATACCCTTGCCGAAGATCAAGATATCGGGTGTAACACCATAATGCTCTATAGCCCACATCTTA
The DNA here is from genome assembly GCA_964403625.1 of uncultured Dehalococcoidales bacterium. Classification (GTDB taxonomy): domain Bacteria; phylum Chloroflexota; class Dehalococcoidia; order Dehalococcoidales; family UBA2162; genus CAYOHA01. The sequence continues at coordinate 7,827 of CAYOHA010000054.1, forward strand.
CCCGTCCGTCCCGCTCCTGACTGTACCTCATCCGTTATGAAAAGGATGCCCTTCTTTTCGCATGCAGACTTGATAATGCTAAAGAATTCGGCTGGAGGATCAACGTAACCTCCCTCGCCTTGAAGCGACTCCACTATGACCGCAGCAACATCGTGTGCGCCGGTAGCTTCTGTGTTTAGCTTATAGTCCAGGTATCTAGCACACGCCACCTGGCATTCAGGATAGGTGTGTCCCAATCCACAACGATAACAATATGCATATGGCATATGAATCACTCCCGGAATTAGCGGGCCAAAACCTGACTTGAAGATCGATTTGGTAGTTAGAGCCAGCGAACCACTCCACACACCGTGATAAGCTCCTTCAAAAGCCACAATCTGAGACCTGCCGGTGATGGCACGGGCGTACTTTATGGCTGTTTCAACTGCATCGCTACCACCCTGAACGTAATACAGAAGACAGTGGTTCTTCAGCCCGCCAGGCATTATATCGGCAAGCCTTTTCGCTAGTTCAAGATGTACCGGGCTCTCGTTACCAATGCCAACGTGCATCAGTTTGTTTATCTGTTTTTTGGCAGCTTCAACGACCTTAGGATGAACGCGACCTACGGAATTTACAGCGATCCCAGCAATAAGGTCGATGAATATATTGCCGTCGATGTCTTTCATCGTTGCGCCTCTGGCCTCATCCCAGACTGCTCCCCGTAAAGGCTGAGTACTAGCAGGTTGCTCCACCGGGGTGTGTTCCAGTGCCTCTTTAACCTTCGGCGGTGCTGATGCTCCTGGAAGGCGTGTAGGCGGTTGGTACTTCCGAGATTCTATCAATTGTTGTCTGGCTTTTGGGCCGGGTAGATCGGTGACGATTAATGGTGCTCCCTCATATGATAGTTTGGCTAGTTCCGATTCAGTAATCATTAGTTCTGCCTCCTTTTCGACAGAGTAATTTTACCAGCGACAAATGCACAGTTCCTGGCAATGTCAGACATCGGGCATATTATCATACTAGCCGTTGTCAAAGCAAGACAAGAAAATTAGTAGTTCAATTGGGTACGATATGCAGAGTTTATCGGCTTGTTACTTAGGTCGATTCCAGCCCATGGCACGGCGATGCAACTACACTAAAAGAACTATTACACACAAAAGCGGTTCATATCGGATTTACAACCCGGAGAAAACCTTGACCTTACCTGCTGAAAGAGCTATGTTTCTAGTATCTTAACTGGTTGCGTTTGGCCTGCCTATAGTTGGCTGAAATCGAGCATTTTGTAGCGATATTTGTAATTCTGAGTGGTACCTACTCAGAATCTCTAATATGACAATAGAGAAAAATTATTACCGATTTATTTTATTTTACCAAGGAGAAGTTGATAAATGAAAAGAGGAAGACTAGTAGGGGAAAAAAGAGATGTGCCGGGCAATGAGCTCGAACCGGGTTTATGCATACTGGAAAATGCAATTAAAGAAGTTGCCGCTGAATCCATTTCTCCTCTTCGAAACCATACTGAGAAAACGAAATAAAATGGGAGGTTTATATGATGGAAGCACAAATATCGACAACGAAAGAATTTATTGCTAGCTGGATCGAAGCCAATAAACACGATTTCTACAATGTAGCCGACGCCATATGGAGTTATGCCGAACTGGGCATGGAAGAATTTAAGTCTTCTAAGGCACTGGTTGACCTCCTCACCAAGAATGGCTTTAGAGTTGATATTGGTGTTGCGGGAATGCCAACCGCTTTTGTAGCTACATACGGTACAGGTAAGCCGGTCATCGCTTTCAGCGCCGAGTATGATGCTCTTCCTGGTCTTTCACAAGAGCGTATGAATTCAGCCAAAATGCCGGTTATTGATGAGGCACCCGGGCACGGTTGCGGACACAATTTGCTCGGAGTGGGTTCGGTTTTGGCTGCGGCTGGTCTAAAAGCCGCGATAGATAGATTCAACTTGGAATGCACAATTAAGATCATCGGGTCTCCAGCGGAAGAAATATGCGTTGGAAAGCCTTTTATGGCGAGGGCCAGGCTTTTTGACGATATCGATGTAGTACTCGACTGGCATCCCGGTTCGGGTAATTCTACCGATTATGCGACCTGTAATGCCTATTTCAGCATAAGGTACCATTTTTCGGGTAGAACCGCACACGGCAGCAGCCCCTGGTTTGGCAGGAGTGCTCTTGACGCGGTGCTTATAATGGGGAACATGATCGAACATCTGAGAGAACACATGACTCCAGGGGTCCCTCCTGCGGCAGCTAATACCCTAAACTATTCATTCCCCAATGTTGGTCCCACATTTCCGGTTGTCGTACCTGACAGAGCATCCCTCTGGGTCGTAGGTCGCATTGTCAACATTGAAGAACTAAACTACATCGTTAACCGGATTGACAATTGCGCACAGGGAGCTGCACTCGCAACAGAGACCACATTTGAAATCGAAAGAATTACTTCGACCCACGAACGGATTCCCAACAAGACTATCGCAGAACTAGTATATACGAACCTACGTTCAGTAGGCGGCCCTAATTTCACCAGGGACGAGCACGCGTTCGCCAAACAACTTCAGAAGGTTTATGATGTCCCAGAAGTCGGGCTCGATGAGACTATCGGCGATATTCATAGTGGCAACGATCCTGTCTCCGATAACTCTGAGTACACCTGGTTTGCACCGACCTGCATGCTCCACGTTACTACCAGTCCCAAAGGAGTTACGGCGCATAGTTGGGGAACCACTGCTTCCGTTGGTTCTTATATCGGTAAAAAGGCATTGGATATCGTAGGCAAGGTAAATGCCGGGGCTGCTCTTGACCTTATTGCCGGTCCAGATATTATCGACATGGCTAAGAGGGAAATGAAGGAGCGTTTGAGGGGAAGGTCATACACATCACTCATCCCGGAATCAGTCAAACCGCCCGTGATGATAAACCGTCAGACCATGGATAGGTTTCGCACGCTCCAGGAGAAATTCTACCAAGAACCATGATGGATCCAAAGATTTAGTCCCAACAAATAATATACGTGTGACTTAACTTCAACTAGAAAGATGAGCATTGAAGATAAATGCTTGTAAAAATTACGTGCTCATTACTTTTTGACAATATATTAACTCGGTTATAATATGTGTCTGTGAAGGGTTATTTTATTCCAAAAACTAACCTGGCAAATGGTCAATATCACTCATCATCCTTTTCATTGTGCTGTTCGTCATATTCATGATTTTAATCGCTTCAGGGCAACGTGGTGGTGAAACATTCCTCGATAATCTCTGGTTAAGTGTGCCAATGTTGCTGGCTGCAACTTCTGGTATAATGGCTTTTCTCCTTGGCTTAATCAGTATCATTAAAAACAAAGATTGATTAGCCCTGGTTTTTATTACGACAATCGTAGGATTCTTTATTCTTTGGTTTATAGTTGGTGAGCTTTTGCTACCTCACTAAATACTGTCGTTGTGCAAAAGGCAACTGGCAAGGAGTTCGTTACCGATTAAGACAATTAGAATCCTTCTTATCTCGGTAATTCTGCTACTCATGGTGAGTTGTTCTGAATCTCCACAGAGGGTTGAAGACAAGAGTGAATTGCAGGTAACCGTGCTAAAGGATGACAATACACCAGTAGCCAATCTAGAAGTGGATGTTGCAGAAGAGCCAGATCCTCCTCCCGAAGGTGGTAAAAGTAAAACAGACGGAAACGGTGTGGCTACTTTTCATCTTAAAGCAGGTATTTATTACATCTATTTCAACTCACTGGGCTTTCCGACGGATCTGGAGTATCCATAACCGGAGACGATATAAATCCAGCAGGATATAGTCAACAAGTACACCATTGTTCTTAAAAAGAAGATAGTACAGATTTCGGAACAACCTGATCAGTCAACCTTCCGTGAATATTTTTCTGAGATGGGGCTTGGTAGATTACCATCTGGTGGTCAAATGCTTTTGATTTGCAGAAAGATGTCACCATATTTAGAGCTGGCGATGACATGCGGCTGTATAGGACTATGATTAAAGAGGTACTAATATCTATCAATTATCATAATGTTGAGACAGGGCAGATGATTGAAGGTGTTAGTGCCCCAGCCCAATATAAACTAGGAGGTTTTGCTGGTGGTGAAACCGTTAAGCTTCCATCGGGTGAATATGAATACAAGGTCTATGTCGGTGACGTGCTTGTAGCGGTGTTTCCTTTTGAAGTGCGTTAGGCAAAATAAGCTGGAGTTGGAAAAAATAGTATTATGGGAAGTGGCTGAATTGGCAGGGCTTTATTGTCGCATCTTAAAGAATCGTTGTGTAAAAAGTAACAATTGGGCGAAATATTTAGTTGGCTATACATGATTTGAAATAGTCGAAATATTTATATATTATCGAGGATAATGATTCTTTATTAAAGGAAAAAGGAATGGATGAAGCTACAACTAATTTGATCGATGCAGCTAGATCTGTACTCGGTGAATTCAAATTATCATATGATTTCTCGGCTGGCTCTGTAGGAGCTGCAATCAGGACGGCTAATGGGAACACTTATACTG
>CAYOHA010000055.1:0-12076 GCA_964403625.1 uncultured Dehalococcoidales bacterium
GCATGGGCTCTAATGATGCTCAGAAAATGCTCGGTATCCCTATCTGAATAGCCTTCCGCCTTTATTACTTTGATTACCAGTTTGTCTCTAGCTTCCTGAATAACCTGATATTGCTTAATATGGCAATCCTTGAATACTAAAGTTAGCGCCGGGCCAGATAGTGTTACCCCATTATCAAAAACTATTTGGTCTGTTGTTCTACCCTCGAGAGATTTCATAAGAGGTAGCCCACGACCACATGGGCAGTTCTCATCAGTGAGGACGCCTCTATCACCCACAGCATATCGGATAAATGGCATTGAGTAGTTATAAAGGTCAGTGGCTAAAATATCGCCAGTTTTGCCAACTGGAACAGGCTGCCCGTCTTCACCCACAAACTCCATTATCACTCTCTCGGCAGTAATATGAAAACCACAGTGCTCGGAACACTCCATTGCCTGCAGCCCACCGTCATAGCAACCATACTGGTCAAACACTTTACAACCGAATTGTTCCTCAATAACCTGCCTGTGGTGAAGTAATAGCATCTCCGCTGTAGTAAATACTGCCTTTGGTCTTATTAAATTTATATGATTTCTCCTGAGATAGTCAGCAAAGACATAGAGTGCTATTGGATATCCACGCATAAATTTTGGCTTATGTTTAGTGAGCCTCTTAACATATAAAGCCATTCTACCATCATCTAAATGGACAACCGATAACGGCTTGTCCATTTCTATAAGCCATCGCAGACGATTTACCAGTGATGGTGATTTATCCGGAATCAACGAGGAGCCAGCCATTGTGGCTCTCTTGTCTCCCAGCTTGTAACCAGCCCACCCCCAACCCCGGAAGGTGCCCGCCCAGGCGATAGAGGCAACCTCCATATCAATATAGAATTTAAGAGGCTCTCCCGATGAGCCGCCGGTAGCAGTCAAAAATGGCTTTCTCTTCCTGGAGTCCCTGGCTATTAAATCAGTAAAATTCTGGCGGATATCATTCTTGGTCAGTATTGGCAACTTCGGCAGGTCTTCCACAGTTTGTATGTCTTTATTAGTTAATCCCCTCTCTTTAAATATGCGGTGGTAGTAATGGACATTCTCATAGGCATGCTTGATTAAGGCCCTGAGCCTCTCCTTTTGTAGTTCCTGAAGCTGTTCAGGCGACCACCACTGTGTCTCCTCCAGCATCTTCAGCTTCTTTAACATGCTGGTTCCCAGGAAGACTTCGCCTATCGGATAGAGAATATACCTGGCTAAAGCTGAGTACATTTCTTATCTCCCTCTGTCCTCCTTACCTTCCTGAAGCTCTCGGGATAGCCTTCAACAAACTCCACCATAAAGTGGGTGACATCAATCTTATCTGCCAATAGTTTCTGACGCTTTTCCGCCCAATCCTGCCTTATTTTTGGCTGTTGCAACAACTCGGTCGCTCTGCGGATTGCCGGTTCCGACTCTTTGAAACTATGAACCAAACCAAATCTCTGCTCAAGCTCGACCAAGTTACCCATCGTATTGCAGAGAGAAGAAACATAAATTGAGGGTGTTCCCAGAATTGCAGCCTCGGTTGCCATGGTCGCTCCTTCCCCAATATACATTATGGCATAGTAGAGCAAGTCGTGCATTCTTTCTGGCGGAAGTGTTATCCGGTATTTCTGAAAATCCTCTGGCAGTGGATTTTCAGAGGTAATGAACACGCGGGCATGTTCTTCAAGCTCTGCTACTAGCCTTCTTTTTGTATCTGTGCCAAATCCATGCTGCCCTATGTCATGACCTGCCTTCCAGGCTACAAACCGCACAATGATAAACCTATCGCTTTCATTAAGACCCAATTCACTCAGCACTGAGGGGTCTGGCTTGAAGTAATTGGGGTGGAGATAGGCGAGTTCGTGATAGCCGTTATAGCGAACCTGCTTTTTACCCAGGTCTTTCTTGAAACATGAAGGGGTACAGACAACACTGGCGCCCGGCAGGTATAAAAAATGCTCCCATTTGCTATGCTCGGTATCATCAAAGACAATGCACGGCTCTCTCATTAATTGTGAGGCGTGTGCTGCACGAATGGTAGATATGCCGATAAATATATCCGGCTTGAAACTGCCAACCACTCTAAGCATCTTAAAGTCCATTATGGGAATGTTTATCATTTTCCGGGCTGAGGAATTGCCATAGCTTCCCATAGCAATATAGTCAAATCCGTAGTTATGCAATAGCTCCAGAGCAACATCTTTCCTGGTTGCCGTGATTAGTATTTCATGCCCCCTGCTCTTCATCTCCCAGATGAAGTTCTTGAAGAAGTGAACATGAGCTGGATGTCCGATATCAACTATTATATTCATTTTCTCAACAGCAGTATTCGCTTGGCCAAGTTCACTCCGGTATCCCGTAAAAGTTCTTTTATCCAGTCAACATTATTGCTACTCCATCTCTCAGGATGCATTAAGAGATAAGCACAGCCAAGCTGCCCCTTCTTTATCAACCCTATAACATCATCTGTCGTGGTGGCTACTACTTTACTGGTATTTTGGCTATCATTAGAAGCAGACGGAAGATAGTCCTTGACCTTGTGCTCAAAATCCCAGGTTCTTCCTGTATCCGAGAGATAGGTAATGTTACTAAAAGAAAGGTAGGCTTCTCCGGTGAGACCAAAATCCCTGAAGCTATATCTGGTCCACAGGTCACGATTATCCCATTTGGTCAGCGGGTTACCATGCATGCAGATGGTTTCTACCTCGGCAATTTTTCTGAATTCCGCTAGTTCACGCTCAATTACTTGAATCGCTTTTACGTAATCTCCTTTAGCTTTATCCATCGCCTCATAATGGTAGCCTATCTCATGCCCCATACTGGCTATTTCTTTTATCAGATGTGGCCGGAAGACTTTATTGTTAAACCTGAAATAGTAGCTTGTTTTAATGCCAAGTTTTTGCTCTAGCCTGGCCATCTGTAAAGCTTTCCATGGTTTTCGGTCGACGTCATGGCGAAGGACGATGACCTTCCATCCCGAATCACTATTGTTAAGATACTCGGCAACGGTGGTAACAGAGTAACCATTTCGGCATATGGTCTCAAGCAACTGCCGGTACTTGTCCAGGGTAAAGTCCAGATTCATCCCCTTGCCATAGATGTACTTTACCCTTAACCGCCACAGGAAGTCCTTGAAAAGAAGCAAGGAGACCCGGGGCATGTATCTGCTGTATCTTATCTTGGACTTTTCCTCCCCGTATCTGGCGGGGATGGGTATCTCATAGATTCTGGCACCGGCAACGGATAACTTCACCAAAATATCATTGCAATAACCATAGCCGGGATAAACATCATCGAGATTAATCAGCCCCAGTGCCTTCCGTGTTATGGCGGTATATCCGTTCTGAGGGTCTGTTAGCTTATAATTTCCTGAGGCAATCCGGGTAAGCCACTTAAGCAGCCAGTTACCAAAACGTCTCCAGTAGGTCATACCATGTAGATGGTCTGAATTACTCATACGGTTTCCTTTGACATAGTCAGCACTATCAGCAATGAGGGGGGCTAACAATTTGGGCAACTCGGCTGGGTCCATCTGATTATCCCCAGCCATCACAGCGATTATGTCAACGCCCTCTATCAGCGCTTCCTTATATCCAGTAACAATGGCGGCACCGACACCCCTGTTCTCCTTATGGGTTAGAACCTCTGACCTCCCGTTTTGCCCAACAACCTCAGAAATTATTCTAGAAGTCCCGTCCGTGCTGGCGTCATCCACCACATAAATCCTGTCAACGTACCCGGGCATGGTATTAAAAACCTCTTCAATAAACCTTTCCTCATTGTAGGTGGGAACAACCACCCCAATCCTTTTGCCTTGATACATTTTATGCCCTTACTATAAAAGTTTTATAAGCAATAAATCTATGCTTGCATAGTTGACAGGCTGGCTTCCAGTGCTATCTTCAAAACGTTCAGCCCTTCATAACCATCTATCATAGGCTTCTCGTCATTGGCTACGCATCTCAGGAAGTGTTCCAGCTCCAGCCTCAATGGTTCCGCCTTCTCTATCTTCACCATCTCAATGCCCTGAGAATTATGCAGCACAACTTCCTGTTCAATATAGTCAAGGTAGGCAATGCCTTCACTGCCGGTGGCTACCAAGCTTCTTACTTTATGCGGGGTAAACCAGTTAACCTCAATACAGGCAGTCGTATCCCCGAAATCCAAGACAACGATAGCGTGGTCTTCCTTCTGGTGCTTGAACCTGCCGGCTTTGGCAAAGACATTCAGGGGTTCCTTGCCTACCAGATAGCGGGCGACATCAATATCGTGGGTGGCGGTATCAACTATAATGCCAACATCTCTTATCCTAGAGGCAAAGGGGCCTACCCTTCTGGTTGAGATTATCATCAGCTTGCCCAGCCTGCCCTCATCTATTATCTCCTTCAGTCTCAGCACTGCCGGATTAAACCGCTCAATATGCCCCACCATTAGCTTGATACCTTTTTCTTCTGCTGACTGTATCATTTCTCTGGCCTCTTCCAGGTTGGAGGCGATGGGCTTCTCTACCAGGCAGTGAACCCCGCGACTGATGAAATCCAGAACGATTTGACGATGCAATGTGGTGGGAACGGCAATGCTAACGGCATCAACCTGCGGTATCAGGTTGGTATAATCGGAGTAGTATCTTGTGCCATATCTTTCGCCCATTGCCCTGGCCTTTTCCGGGTCAGCATCAACCACACCAACCAGCTTACACCCTATCTGGGAATAGACCCGGGCGTGGTGCTGCCCTATCATACCCAAACCGACAACCCCCACCCTAATCACCGAAAATCCTCCCTAGACCTTTATAGCGTAAACCACTGGCCAAAATTTCCTGCGGGTCAAACATGCCTCTGATATCTATAATCAAGTCCCCCTTCATTACCTGTTTGACTCTATTAAAATCTATATCGCCATATAATGAGTGTGCCGTAGATAATATAAGACACCCGGAACCCTCCAGGGCTCGGTAGAGGTCAGGCTCAGTCTTGAAGGGGAATCTGGTATCATCCAGAAACGGGTCATGAACAGTAACATCATAGCCCTTTTCTTGCAATAGCTGAACTAGCTTCAGTGTATGCGACGTTTCAAATGACTTCACATCCTGCTTGAAGCTCAGCCCCAGCACTGTTACCCTGCTTACACCTTCATCTATCATACTAACTACATCCTGGAATACGGACTCATTTATATCCCGTGCCGTCTTAATTAGCTTTGGCGTAACCCCTTTCTGGGTGGCATCGCTGATAATGTAATAGGGATCCATAGGAATGCAGTGACCCCCCACCAACCCCGGGTTCAGGATATGGCTATAGGGCTGGGAATTAGCCGCCGCAATTATTTCATAGACATCAACACCATAAACCTGGCAAAGCCGCGCCAGCTCGTTGGCAAAGGCTATATTTACATCCCGATAAGTGTTTTCAACCACCTTGTCCATCTCGGCTGCCATCAGGCTGCTCATCTTGATGACGCTGGGGGCAAAGGTTGAATATACCCTGGAGGCAACAAAAGTACTCTTCTCGTCTATACCGCCTACTATCTTGGGATAGGTTTTCAGGTCTTTAAGTATCTGTGGAGCCTGAGTTCTCTCCGGGGAGTAGACAAGCCCGAAGTCATTCCCTGGCTTAAAACCTACCCTCTCCTCTATACCCCTCCCCAGAACATCCTGAGTGGTGCCGGGAGGAACCGTACTTTCCAGAATAACTACAGTGCCCGGAGAAAGTTTTTCAGCCAGTTCAGCAGCTACTGCCCTGATAGCATCAATATCGGGCTCATCCCCCCTTATCAGCGTGGGGACGGCGATAATTATCAGCTGGCACTCTTTCATTTTCGCTATTTCAGTAGTGGCTTTGAGCGCACCCCCGGAAATAACCCTCTTTAACAGCTCTGCCAGACCAGCCTCTTCAGGGAAGGGGGACTTGCCGAGGTTTATCTTTGATACGACATCTTTTTTAACATCCACCCCCAGTACCCTAAAACCTTTATCGGCAAGGGTAGCCGCCAGGGGTAAGCCCACCCTACCCAAGCCAATGAAGCCTATCTTTACCTTTCGGCTTTTTATCCTTTTTTCAATTTCCCTTTCCGTTAAAAAATAAAGCACGCCAGTTCCTATCCTTTTCGGCTCACCTCTCTGGCTGGGACTCCAGCCACAGTTGTGCCCGCCGCCACATCCCTGGTCACCACGGCACCGGCAGCCACTATAGCTCTCTCCCCAACCACAATACCGGGTAGCAGGGTTGAATTAGCCCCTATTCTAGCCCCCTTTTTTATTATCGGTCCCTTGAGCTCAGCCCCAACCATCATTTGTTTATCATTTGTAGTCACCGAACAGGGACCCAGAAAAACATCATCCTCAATAATAGTGTGGGCAGTAATATAGGCACCCGTCTGTATGCTGACGTTATTACCAATCCGGCAATTACCATCAATCACTGCATTTGTCCCAACCAGCACATCGTTGCCTATCTCGGTGTTCTCCCTGATAAGAACATGGTGACCGCTCTTGAAATTATTTCCTGTTTTCACAGCGGAGTATATTACACTTCCAGAACGAATAATTGAATGGGCACCTATGGTAACCAGGCCATCCTCCCGGTTACCCAGGACGACATTGTCTTCTACCAGAGTACCACTACCCAGACTGACCTTGCCGCGAATAACTATATTCTCAGACATCTTCCAACGCCTGCACAATTTTCTTTAAGTCCTCTGCCGTCAAGCCGGGATGTACCGGTAGAGAAAGCACCTCCCTAGCCGCTTTCTCGGATTCCGGCAGATACTCATCACCGTAGCCTAATTGCTGATAATAGGGTTGCTTGTGGATGGGCAGGGGGTAATAAACCTCGGTGCCGATTCCTCTGCTCTTTAGCCTCGCCTGCAGGTCGTCTCTTGACAACGGAAAATCAGGGGTTACCCTGATGGTAAACTGGTGGAAGACATGCTTTACATCAGGGGCGACAAAAGGTGGCACCAGCCCCCTGATTTTGCCGATTCTGCTGACTAGAAAGGCGGCATTTTCAATCCTCTTTTGATTAAATTCATCAAGCTTTTTTAACTGACAGACGCCGAGCGCAGCCGCTAGCTCGGTCATGCGATAGTTATAGCCTAAAGTCTGGTGGTGATACCTTTCCCTCTGACCGTGATTACGAATCATTCTGGCTTTTTTAGCAATATACTCATCATCAGTGGTTATCATGCCACCCTCACCAGTGGTGATATTCTTAGTCGGATAAAAGGAAAAGCAGCCAACACCAAAAGAGCCAACCTTATTACTAGCATACTCAGCTCCATGTGCCTGGCAGGCATCCTCAATCAAGGTCAGGTCATTTTCATGACATATCCTGGCAATCTGTGTCATATCACATGGCTGACCGTAGAGATGTACCACCAGCATAGCTTTTGATCGCGTCGGGGTTACTTTATCCTGTATCAAGCTCGGCTTAATATTAAAAGTATCCGCATCAATGTCAACAAAAACCGGCTTTGCCCCGCAGAAAAGAATAGCATTCGCCGAAGATATAAAGCTGAAGGGAGTGGTAATAACCTCATCACCCTGACCTATGCCTGAAGCCAGAAGGGCGGTATGCAGAGCGGTGGTTCCGCTACTGGTGGCAACGGCATACTTGGTACCGATATAAGAGGCAAAGTCATTTTCAAATTCGGCGACTTTTGAACCCTGAGCCAGTAACCCGGACCTTAATACGTCCGCAACAGCCCTAATAGCTGCTTCATCCAGAACCGGCGACGCAATTGGTATCATATTTCCCTTACTATAGCTACCTGCTGCCCATTCTACCGACTTTACTGAATTGTACAAAATCTTAGCTTAAACCCCTAACAAAGGTTGAGCGATTACTATCAAGTGCCTCAGTCATCAATACCAGCTTCCTTGAATAGCCTCTTAAGCTCCATGCGTGCCAGACGGGTCGGCTTTGCTCCCTTGCTCTCCCAGCGCTGCACTGTGGACAAGCTGACATTGATTTCTCGTGCCAAGTCTTCCTGTACCCAGCCCATTTTCTCTCTTAATGCCTTTACTTTTTGCTGGAGCCCTTCCACCTTAACCTCCTAACCCATGATTACCTCTACCTTACCCAAAGTGTTACCCATAATAGCACCTATAATGACATTTGTCAACACTATGCTTAAAAAAATGCCACTAGTCTTGTATTTAATACTATAAAAGAGGGCTACTGAAACAACAAATTGCCATTACAGTAGCATATGCTACCTCATCTAATAACTTAGGTCAAGGCTAGGACACTTTATTATAAATAAAACGTTGTCAACCCAATCACATCTATGGTATTGTCTCAATATTGTGAATGTCTTTAATAAAATACTCTCCGCCCTTCTGGTGCTGGCTGTCTTGGGGGCGCTAGGGATGATAGGCTATATTCTGGCATCGCCAAAGGCAGGTGAAGGGTTTACTGAATTCTATATATTAGGACACAATGGTAAAGCCAATGACTACCCTACCGAGTTTATCATGGCCGGTGATAAGGTAATTCTTGTTAGTTATGGTGATTGTGAAACCCAGGAAACAGATACCGGGAGAGTGATAGTAGGCATAGTAAACCGCGAACATGAGGAAGCAGACTATTCAGTCAGAGTGCTGATAGATGGAAAACAGTCAACAATATATTCTAATGGCGATGCACCGGATGAACTGGGACCGATAAAATTAGCCCATGAAGAGAAATGGGAGCAGGAAATAGGGTTCACTCCCGAAAATGTCGGCAATAACCAGAAGGTAGAGTTTGTGCTGTATAAAGACGGAACACCCTATTTCGAAGAACAACTCTATCTCTGGATTGATGTAAATATTCAGAGCTAAAACCTTCCGACTTTGTTAGTTGGTATAGTAAGACCAGTGGTTCTATTATCTTTGGAATAATCAAATAATTAGGCCATAATTTAATACCCACTCCACCTACCAATACTGGTTCGCACTATTATCGATATGTCCACTTTATTAATTACGACCTTTTTAATAGTGTATAATTTCGAAAAATTATAATCTGCTATAATATCAGTAGACCAAAGCGATTACAAAGAAGTTTACTCTTCTGATTTAGTTCAATTAGTGCCTTAAAAATGAAATGTCTTATACTTGCTAGTGGATTCGGTACTAGGTTATATCCAGTAACAGAAAGCACATCTAAAGGATTACTTCCTTATAAAGGTAAGCCTGTAATCAATTATATAATAGAAAAAATACCTGAAGAAATAGAAATATATGTTAATACTAATAAAAAATTTGAATCACAGTATAGGAACTGGCGAAAAACCTTGCATAGGAATATATCCTTATTTATTGAGCCAGTTATATACGAAGAGCAAAGCTTCGGAGCGGTCGGTTCACTGGAGTACTGGATCAATGAAAATACTATAAATGATAATTTGATTGTTTTTGCTAGTGATAACTACTTTGAATTCGATATAAAAGAATTTTTATCTAGTTTCGATGGAAAACACACCCTGATTGCCGTACATGACATTGCTGATAGGGAATCAGCCCGGCAGTTTGGTACCGTTAAGTTGAGTGGCAATAAGGTCGTTGAGCTAGTAGAAAAACCTGAAGAACCCGAATCCAGTATTATAGCAACGGCTTGCTATATATTCCCTTCACGCGTAATTCCTATTCTACATGAGTATTGTAACTGTGGGCAAAAAGACCATCTTGGTGATTTTATCAAGTACTTGGTCTATTTTGATGAAGTTAAAGCGTATGCTTTCAGTGAATTATGGTTTGATATTGGTAGCGTGTGGCATCAATTTGAAAATGAATAATTCTATCAGTATCCAGACATAATCTTGTGAATAGCACTAGTGCTATGTTAGATATGTAATTGAAAACCATTAATCTACATATTATCTTGGTTACTGATGCTTGCCCACGATTAAAAATTCCTATATCATTGGGGCATGGCAAATAAAATTAATCTGGTATATGAGGGTACTCCACTAGGTATATCTTATGATTTGCAGAAGGTTAGTAAGGACTCAATTGTATTCATACATGGTCTAGGCGTTTGCAAGGATTGTTTCCGAGATGTCTGGGGCTTCCCTGGATATCAGCAGTATACTATACTCGCCTTTGACCTGCCAGGTTTTGGAGATTCTGATAAACCTCATGGGTTCAGTTATAGCATGGAAGATCAAGCTGCCATTACTAACCTACTCATTCAGGAATTGAATCTAAGTAGGGTTCATATCGTTGGCCATAGTATGGGAGGAGCAATCGGATTGCTTTTAGCCCGTGAGATTAGGCCTATAGTAGAATCATTTATTTGTCTAGAAGGAAACTTGATTGGTGAAGATTGCACCGGGAGTAGAGCAGCTATTAGGTATTCACTGGAAGATTTCCAAAAAGAAGGGTTTCAGCACCTAAAATCAAATATCTCTGAAGGTGAAGATGTGCTGTTCATCGGTTGTCTTTCTAAGAGTGACCCATATGCTTTCTACAGAAGCTCAGAGTCTCTAGTAGAATGGTCTGACAGCGGAAGGTTGCTCGAGTTGTTCCTTGAACTGGATGTACGTAAGTGTTATGTTTTCGGTGAACTAAACGCAGGTGCACCGGTGATTAGGCGACTGACTTCAGTTCCAAAATTAATGATTCCAAATGCCGGGCATGGAATGATGACTGATAATCCTTCAAGATTTTATAAGGAATTGCTTGGAGTACTGTAATCGGACGTAAACGGTTGTTTTACAGTTTTGCATATTCAGTTACTTTGTGCATCTTCAATAAGTTCCATATTTATTAGCAAATAATTTTAGAAGAAAGAATATCACGCTTTTCAGTGAAAATACAGGTCATAGGAGGCACAGTTGGATTGGAAAGAGCTTTTAGGGTTTATGGGTGGTATCTTAACAACAGGTGGATTTATACCACAGGTATGGCGTCTATTTAAACTCAAGAGTGCCCATGAGATAAGCTTAACCTTCACCTCTTTGTTTGTTCTTGGTATTGCTTTTTGGTTATCATATGGAATCTCTTTGAGTTTACTCTCGGTCATTATATGGAACTCCATAACATTGGCTCTTGGCTGCGGTATGTTATATGCCAAACTAAAATATGGCAGATAGCTCAGGGATTTTTTTGCTGTTAAGAGCGTGAGTTGCCAGCTTAATGGGCAGCGATAAATAGGAGGACGAAATGGTTGATGTAATAGCTAAGGTAATATCCCAGAAGGGGACGTGCGAAGCCAGGCATAAGGTTAATGATGAATTCATTATTGGGCAACAAACTCCTGCTAACCTTTGTTCATGGGCTTTCTATTCCCTTTTCCCCTTTGCTGAAGTGCTGCAATTTGGTGGTTCATTCCCTTGGGAGAAAGACCCCTTTAGGACAACTGTTGCCTGTCCTGACCCATCAAATCCAGTGATATTTGAACTAAGGCGTAGCTAGCTTTTTAGGTAAATTACCAACTGTAGTGACACAAAGCCAGAACATAACAGAAAGTAATTCTGTTGCATATTTAGAAGATATAGGGTAGAAGAAGGACACAAAGTGTCAGAAGGTTAAATAACTGGCCGACAAAAGATAGGTTTATACTTCAACAGACAGAGATTTGGTTATGACAGCCTTTCATCCCTTAGAGGTCAGTAACCGTTTTGACAGTAAGCTCCGCTTAGAGTATATTGTAACTACAGTTTCTATTCGGAATTTCGTATTATCATTTGGTTTATTTAGGAGTAATTGGGTATAGGATGACATTAGATATAGTTATCGAAAAGATAAGGCCGCCCAGCAAGCCTTCAGGACAAGAGAATTCAAGGCGTTGGCTTTGGAACTACTTTCACCTTCACCGCTTTCGAAGCGGTAGCTATCAGCAGCGAAGCTAAGTAAACGCTTATCTTCTACTCCTTCTCGTCAAGACTGTGAATTACCATTTGTACTTCCCAGAGATAGAATTGCCTATTGTGAAGATTAATATGAAAACCGATGAAGCCGAGAAGGTAACACTGACGAGGATAGACTACAGTGAGAATGGATAGGGGAGGAGTTTTATTAAATATATGAATTATCGCAGTGACATAAGAAATATAGCTATTATCGCCCACGTTGACCATGGTAAGAC
>CAYOHA010000056.1:0-11671 GCA_964403625.1 uncultured Dehalococcoidales bacterium
TCCCCGATTGGTGCTTTGACTAAGCCAATGAGAGATATTAGTACCTCTGTTTATTTGAAAATTCATAACCCCTCCTTTGAAACATTGCGGTTTGTACAATAATTTTAATTGTTTGTTACTTTTAACAATTAAATAAATGATAACACTACATTTCCATCCTGGCTACTTGAAATAACTGTTACCGGCGATTATTTATTTATTGGATAGCACTCCAGCGAATTTGCTTACACTTAAAAAGAATTCTGGGCTTATCCTGATATCTATTGTATGAATTATGCTTATGACTCGTCTGTTGTTCAAAAAGAAGCGTCGAGTGCTCTTTATTTGGGCTCTTTCTTATGGCTCCCTGCTATTGGTTTTATTAGCCGTCTACCTCATTGTCTATTTCCAAACTCGTAAAATAGTGGAGGAAGTGGTTAGCTGATCCCATGCTCTTTCTCTTAGGCAGATTCAAATGCCCTGGGAAGGACCCTGGCCAAAGAACTGCCCCTAGAGGCATTAAAGATGGCTGTAGGAGAAATAATACAGATAATCTTATCCCCCTTCTGATAAGGATATCCAGTATTGCAGCTATGACTATGTAGACCTTTTAAATGCAAATGATATTCTAATATCAATGTCTGCCAAGGGAAGTCCCTATGACAATGCTTTTATCGAATCATTTTTTAAACCCTAAAGGCAGAAGAGGTATACCTCTGGGAATATGAGACACATGCTGATGTAATTGACAGGATTCCGTATTTTATTGAAGATGTGTATAACAGTAAAAGGCTTCATTCCTCAATTGGCTACTTGCCACCCGAGGAATTTGAGGATATATTTATTAAAAATATATCCTGTGATCTGGTTGTGACTTAAGATAGAAAGGTGTCCAGTTTTTGGGGTTTATACTATTTTGTATTCAAATAACTTTGATTTTTTTTAAATTTAAGGTTTATGCCAGGTGAGCTATATCCTTCATTTGTCCAGCGAAAATAGTGCTGTTGTTAGATAAGCTATAGAAGAAGTGAGGCTTTCCTGCGAGATCAGGACCTCTTATCACCCGGATCTTCATTCGTACCAATAGCATATTTTGAAAGCCAGTTTGCCATTGTACTGTTTTGTGAAAAACCATTAATTGTTTGGATTTGTGAACCCCATTTTTCCTTGATTTCATTAAATGAATCGCTTTGGGTTTGAACTATTTCTTTTGAAGCACCATATAATGCCCAGTTACCTTGAGGCTTTCCGGTCTTATAAGTCCACATAGTCCAGCTGATGCCGTTAGCGTTGTATTTCTGATAGGCATAATCCTGGCAATCATAACTATCGTTATTGAACTCACCGATGTATCCCGCAACACCGTAATTATCCATAGCTTCTACAATTTCATTAATCCGGTAATCTATTATTATCTTGCTTCTATCATACAGATGCATCTGGTACATCATATTTGTCCAGCCCATTTCCCGCGGATCGGGAAGGATTTTCATCTCCCATATGGCTTCAACGGTAATGACGTGATCAGGATCAACTTCGCGAATTGCTTTAATCATTTGATCATAAACACTGTTCGTTCTGCTTATAGCTTCGGGACTTCCGGGTTCCCAGGAATTCGGCCCTTTGTAACCGCTATTATTCTGAGGTTCGTTCATGATATCATAAGCTGCAACTACAGGATTACCCTTATAGCGCGCTGCAATTTTTACCCATAAATCTTCCATGATCCGGCGGTTTTCCTGGCTGTCATACAGTTCATTCTTACCAAGTGTTCCACAACTATGATCCATATTTTGTCCGCCAGGTGCTCCGTGCAGATCTAAAATTACATATATACCACGCTTGCCAGCTTGTTCAATAGCCCAGTCCAGACGCTTTAAACCCGGGTTGTTGTCCAGGTCGTCCGCATTCCACCAGGTACCGTCCTCATGCTTCATAAGGTTCCTGTACCAGAAAGGAATACGGATGCAGTTCAGTCCAAGCTCTCTGATTCTGTCAAAATCATATTCGGTAATCCAGTTGTCTTCATAAGTATTGAACAGCTCCAATATTTGTTCATCGCTGAACCCGCGGTCTTTCATAGTATTGATGCTATCCAGGTTAGCCCACTGCCTGTCCGTGCCATTTACAGGACACATCCACGATTCCTGAATCATCCATCCGCCAAAGTTAACACCTCTGAGTACAACTACTTCGCCTCTTTCATTTTGTAAATTTGATCCAACAACCTTTAGAAAATCACTTTGTTGAATCCCACCGCTTGTTGCAGCATATGAACAGTTTAATGTTACTGTAATCGATAAAACAATCATCGCAATTATACAAAAGTATATAGCTATTCTTTTTAACAAACATTTTCGTTTAAACATAATTACTTCCTAATAATAATCACATAAAATACTAGTTTTTAATCAAGCATCTTTAAACTACCTTACAAGTAAAATATATATCTCAGATGAATTTGGAGAATGAAAAATATCACTAATGACGCTGCTTAGCTGCATGCTAACATAGCGAACGTGTCAGCTCCCACTGTAAGCTGGGAAGCTTTTACTTGCTTGATAGATAGTTACCAAAACGCAATTCATCGATAAGCAACCCTAGACATGGAACATATATGGTATTACGCATCCCGTAATGAACTTTCCGGCTTCAGAGCACAAGAAAGCTATACCCTCGGCAATATCTTGTGGTGAAATATCTGCTCGCGCTTGCCACCGCGCTCCATGTTCACAGTGTTCCACGGCTTCTTCTAAAGTCTTGAGGGCCGAAACTGGCCCTGGCGCAGTAATATTCATCGTGATCCCATACGGCCATGCCTGTTCAGACGCCAATAGCAACGCTTGTAGACGAGCTGCTTTTCCAAGATTATATGCATAGGCCGGTGATAATTTGTTTGGGTGCATCGCGATTCCAACGATACGTCCCCATTTTCGCTTATACATCCCCGGTAGTACCAAAGGCAGTAAGTAAACGATAGGGTCGGTTTCATGATGAATGTCTTCTATTGTTCCCTCCACTGCAAGATGATCGACCGGTTCAAGATGCCATCCACCTCCTGGCCCAATGATGCAAATATCTACCTGACCAAACTGGTCAATGGTTGTGTCTACTAATTTATTGCATCCCTTTTCCTCAAAAACATCTGCTTGTACGGATACTGCCCTTCCTCCACCAAGTTTAATCTGATCCACGATCCTATCGGCGTTGTCCTGACTCGTTCGATAGTTTACAACGACTTTCGCCCCTTCGCGTGCAAGCGTCAGAGCAATACTGCGTCCCATACCGCTGCCAGCCGCTCCGGTAACGATTGCTACCTTGTCTTTACAGCTAGACCTGGTAACATTTCTACTGTGTTGTATTTTAACTTTTTCCATAGATCCTCCGTTTTGATAGGCTCTGCTCACCTTGAGTTCACCTCAGGTGTCATATTGAGAGCAATTCTGGTCAAATAATAGGTAAGCCAATCATCTTCCACCAAGTGGTAGAGATGATACCGTAATACCGAAGCATTGGTCTTGGTAATCGTTCTCCAATATGCAGTGCCGTATTTGTTCTCAAATTCTTTCATAATTGCTGATACATGCCGGACAAAGTCCGGGATTGGATTTTCCTGAGTTCTGAACATACCCTCACCCGGTCTGTAATACCCCTTTAACCAGCCCAGTAGTATCTGGATGGGCTGGACACTCATATCAAAACCTGCTTCGCTGAACATCAGTAGTTCTTTGACAGTATTATGCCCATGGTAAACCCACGTTTGAATATGTTCTTTGTCTTTCTGTGATAGGTGCCAAAGCATAAACTCAAGCGCTGCTGATAAAGTGCGATGATATTTAGAATTCCCGGAGTAAAATAGCGCCTGGATTGCAAAGAAGGATCCCCAAACACAACTTCGGTTCCAGGGCCACCTTCCCCGGGTCTTCGACGGTGTGAGGGAATCTGAGAGGTGATTGGGATTTAGCCAGCCACCATCGGTTCGTTGACAAAGAATGAGCCAGTCCCATTCGCCTTTAAGGCATTTATCCGATGCCATACCCACACTCGCGAAGGCCCGAAGGGGAATTGCATATCCACCGCAACAATTCACGGTACTCGGGATTGGACCAGGAATATGGTAATGGCAACCTGTTTCCTGAAGCATATGCTCACAGCTTTTTCTTATCCGCTCATCGTCTACACTAAATCCCATTTCTCCCAAAAACGGCAAGATCCAGGCCGTAGTTACAAACTTGGGCCTAGATATCGTATATCCGCTGCCTGTCTTACGGCGATAACTCTTTGGTCCCCAGGGTCCGCTGCTGAACCACGAGCCATCCTCATTTTGTCTGGAGAATATGTACTCCACGTCGCTGCTATTTTCAACACATCTCCAGAGCTCCATCATTTGTTTGGATTGAGGGTCAGTTTTCAGTATATGCCTGTATGTCAGATATCTGACCGGTGGGGATGCATTTTTTATAAGCCAGCGGGTATTTGTGTTAATTTCCTCTGTACTTAAGAACATAAGAGCTATCTCCTCATTCTGTGACTTGATAACAGCTGCCCAAAATTTGTTTTTAGGTAAGTATACCTCTATTGCGAGTATATAATAATAAAATAAATCTAGTTTTTGGAGTTCATACCACTCCTTGATTCTGAAATGTTTTGTATACCAGGAGTTCTTCGATGATTGCTCTATGACCGCGGGCTTCTGAACTTTCTACCCTGGAGTGGTTAATGCCTATGGCTGCGCGCTCTGCCGTATTCTTTTCCCAGCCATAGTGGTCATAGAGTATCACGGCTACCGTATCCTGCAGAGTCTTTAGGAAGATGTCTTTTTTGTCTGATGCATCTTGCTCATTATTATAGACATCTAAGCCTAAGTTCTTTATGCTGCCGACTAGCCTGGTAGCAAAGATATCAGGATTGTTTTTCTGGTGGTCAAATAATGCCGCGAAAGCTAAGGCATCTTCTCTGGCAAGGTATTTAATCAGCCAGATGGCTGTTTGATTTCCTTTTTTGGCTTCTTCGGTTAAGGCGCGCGCGTATTCTTTTTCTACACTCTCTAAGCTTTGCTGGATTGCGCAGGCGGTGCTCTCGATAGCCAGCAGCTGATTTTTTTCAAAAACATCGACAGTAAGAGGATTGGCAGGATTGTTTATGGTATGCAAAAGATGCATGTTGGGCTCTACTACGTTCTTGCTAACAGCCATTATTTCATTAAGCAGTATCTGTATAGCCGGGCCGGCGCAAGTGTCTTCCCAGTCACGCTCGCCTTTATACCAGCGTATTACATGGCTGTCAGGATATTTTACCTGGAATTCTCTGGTCGCCTGCTCATATACATCATCGGTTAAGTTGCCCTGGCTGATTGCGGCGTATTCTTCTACCAGTTTATTGAAGTATATACCTTTTTCCTTGCATTTGCGGACAATTTCGGAAGGATTATTTCCTGCTTCTACAGGATGGACGTTGCCTTTATTCAGGTAGATATAATGGCCATCTGGAAGAGGAACGATGTTATGGCCGATTTCTAAGATAGCTCCGTATCTGCCGTCTGAGCCTCTGCCGCCGATACCGCTGCCTAATACAGTGGTGCTGCCGGGCAGGATGTTTCCGTATTGGTCACGGAAGTCGCCCACGGCTTCTTCGGCAGTTAAGGAATCCATATCTATGTCAATGAACTTAATATTAGGTATTCCTTTTTCTTTTAAGGCGGCGATTAATTCATTACCGAACTCAAAGCCAGTAAGACAGGGGATATTCAGTATAGGCAGTTCATCCCCGATAACCAGTGTCTTTAAATTATATTGCCCCGGGATACAGGCGCTGACACAAACAATGCTATTGGGATTAAGGTGCGCTTCCCGGATTAAGTCCTGGGCAATTTGGGCGGCTGTCTTAATCACATCCAAGGCTACTTTACCTGCGGCATCTTTTTGCTCAGGGTTCTGGGGATCAAGCCTGATCTTGCCATCATTAAAGAGCGGATGCTCCTGCCATTTGATAACTTTCTCCACGATGATGTCGCCGTTACCAGAGACCAGATAAACATGCATGTGGGTACCACCTAAGAGCAGGCTGATATAGACGTAGCCTTTTCTTAAAGCGCTCAGCTCTTGTCTTAAGCTAGAGGCATCTTTAGATATGCCCTGGATAAAGCCTTCCGTAAGCAGTTCAATAAGCCCCAGGCGGCTAAAGAGGATGCGGATATCTTCTAGGCTCAGGCGGTTTTCCGCTAAGAGACCTACGACGCAATTACGTAAACTGGATACTTCCAGTTTTTTATTATCTGTGCCGGGGATGATGATGTTAGCTGTATTGCTGGTATTATCGCGCAGGTCAGTGATTGTAGCATCCACTTTAATCCTATTTCCTTGCTTACTGTTTAAGGAGAGACTGACAGTCAGCGGAGAATACGTCAGGCAGATATTGACCTCTTTTTGGATTTGCGCAATAGTCTCTTCTCCAGAAAGCCCTGCATATGGGGTAAAATCTAATTTAGCCAGCTTCAGCAGGAGGTCACGCTGTGTCTGGGCTGCTGCATTATTTAATAAGGCGATTGTGGCAGAAAAGAGACTCAGGGCAACTGAAGTTGCAAGCGATTCAGGCTGGCTGTCTTGCGCTTCTCCTACGCTGACTTTTACGATTATTTCTTTTCTTTGATACTTATCAGAAGATACGATGAGATTTCCTTCAATCACCTGGATGTCTTTACCTTCAATAGATGCCTTAAGGCTGACCCCGTTACCTTTACCGATGCGTTTTACGTTTATCTGATAAGTTGCGCCGCGGAATATACGCTGTGCAGTAAAGCCGTTCCAGCTCTCCGGGATACAGGGCTGGATACGTAATCCTTCATACTCAGGATGAATCCCTAAGATATATTGACTGGCGGCATAGAAGTTGATGGCGGCGGTACCGGTAAGCCAGGAATTTCTGGATGAGCCAAAATCCACTGAATCCGGGCCGGCAGTAGTCTGACTATAGACATAGGGCTCTACGCGGCGAATGTGGCTGTTTTTCTCCTGCGCTGCCGGAAGGATGGTTTTGTAAACTAACATCGCTATGTCCGGACGCCCTAAGATGATGCTTGCAATAATCACCCATGCATTACTATGGGTGAAAGCTGAGCCGTTTTCTTTATGGCCAGGCAGGTAATCGGTAATTTCACCTAAGTTAAGATCAAACTGCGTGTATGAGGGCTGCAGGATAACCGTACCTGTGGGAGCAAAGAAAAGATTCTCCATCACAGATTCCAGCGCCTGTTGACTATAACCGTTTTCAATACCTACGCCTGCCATGGTTATCCAGACATTTGACTCCAGGTGTATCTGACCTTCTCTATTTTCATGAGAGCCGATTTTGTTGCCATGCCTGTCGATAGCCCTTATGTACCACTTACCGTCCCAGCCATATTGATAGATAACTTCGGTCATTTCACCGACACCCTTTTGGGCAATTGTTATTGTTTGTGCATCATTTCTGTATTGGGCTATTTTTATCAATTCCTTGCCGATAAGCACGAATTGTCCGGCAATCATCAAAGAGACAGCCTTCCTGCCTTCTTCTTCATCCAAGCCAAAACTAGCCGTAGTGCGGTAGGATTTTCCTTCCTCCTTCTTCTTAATGTTGAGGTTTAAGCAATCGTTCCAATCAGCTTTACCGATTAAAGGCAGGCCGTTTTCTGCATTGCGGTTATTCATTACATGCATAAAAGAAACTATTAAGTGTTCATAAAGAGTAGCTTTATCATCTGGATTATTATCAAAATCTACCATTTCATCCAATATACCCCAGTCGCCGTATTCTTTGAGGTAGCTTGAGACTGCGATAATCAGCCAGCAGGGGTCATCACAGAAGCCTGCGCCTCTATCGGTACTTCCTTTTTTATCCAGCGGACTGTACTGATGATAGCAGCTACCGTCGCGCTTCTGGACAGCCGCCAAATCCAGGATGCGCTCGCGGATGCGTGCCTTTAGGGAACGCATGTGCATTACGCCTAAGAGATCCTGGCAGGCGTCGCGAAAACCTATACCCCTGCCGCCGGCCTCATAGTAAGAGGCGCTCCTGGCTATGTTGAAGGTAACGATATCCTGCCACTGGTGCCAAGCGTTGATCATGGTGTCCATTTCATTGTCTGGAGTATGAATCCTTAAGTTACTAATGAGTCCGGCGATAGTTGCCTTGAGTGCTGTAAAAGCTGCCTGGGAATTATCCCGATCCAGGTACTTTTCAATCACCGGTGTAATCTTTTCTTTATTCAGGAATCTCCGGGCCTTATCCTGCCAGAGGTCATCGTGAGGATTTTCGCTGTAGCCTAAGAGGAAGTTAAGTTTTTTGGTCTCACCTGGTTTAAATGTCAGAACAATGCACTGGGCAGCGCAGGTATTTCCGCTGTAAGCGCTGGAGTTAGTCAATCTTCCGGAAGTTACGCCAAAAGGATTATGGTAGCCGTTCTTACTGGCAACGCGCGCGCTGCAACCTAAAAATGCTGACAAGTCAGTATCAAAACTTTCCGGCCTTACGCTAGAGGCAAAATACTTGTAGTAATTGCGCGGGCCGTATTCAGTCCTATCAATTATGATTCGGCCGTTTTCTATGACTTCTACGCAAGCCAGGCTTAAGTTACGCTGGAGGTTTCCGGTATCTGTACTGACTTCCCACTGGGCGAATTCCACCATAGGAAAGAGCCGGATGGTCCTGGGTTGATTTGAATTATTGGTGATGTCTGTTTCCCAGACTTCCAGGTTTTCGCCCTGCGGGACGAAATAGCGGGTGCTAATCTTTACCTGGCGATTTTCTGTCGTTATGTGGGAATATCCCAGCCCGTGCCTGCATTCAAAGCTACCCAGGTTATCTCCTTGCATGCCTGTGGCAGACCAGTAGGTACCGTCTTCTAAGCGTACATATATCTGCCTGCCGCGGTTATCTTCAGGGACATCTTTTAAGTCCTTGCGCAGCATACGCCTGCGTGCAGCGTCCCGGTAAAAGCTGAATCCGCCGGCCCTGTGAGAGATCAAACTAAAAAACTTTTCTAACCCCAGATAGTTGATCCAGGGCGCAGGCGTATTGGGGTTAGTGATTACGTACTCCTGGTTTTCCTGGTCAAAATGGCCGAATGTTTTTTCCTCTGGCTGGGCCCTCTTATCCTGGGTAAGCAGCGAAGAGATATTGCCAGGATTAGCCAGGAAGGCTTCCGCGATATCCTGAACGTCTCTAAGCATCGCTGCACCGTCTACCTGATAAAAGACATGAATCAGCCTGCCGGCTTCACTTAAGTATTCCCGGACTGCTGCGGATGACTGATAATATCCGCTGAGGTTCTTTTTGAATATGCGGGGATCCTGATCTTGGGGTTTTCTGATCAGCTGTGTCTGACAATAATTGCATATACCGGGAGTCTCAGGCAGCTGCTTCATGTAACTGTTATACTCCCTGCCGCATTGTGGGCATATCCAGCTGGAGGAAGCCCTGCGAAAGAGCTCCACTATTTCCTCGGTCTGGGTATCTCCGGCGTTGACATTGATGACGCAGTAGTTACTGAGAGCATTCCATTTCTTCACTTCATCCAGTGTTAGAGAGAATCCTTCTATGATAATACCTTTGCAGGAATCGCCGTTGATTTTCTCCATTATACCAGCGTCTTTGAGGTTGACAGGAGAAACGTAAACATAATTCTTGAACTGGTGAATGAGCGACTGCGCAGCCGTGGTTTTCCCTGATTTCGGCGCACCTGTTATTATAATAACTGGCTTTTTTGCAGATATAATGCCGTCAACAAATATCGCAGCGACCTTCATATAAGACCTTCCCTGGCTATTCGCTCTGATAATTGAGCTAAATCTTCCTGTCTTAATATTCCCAAGGCAGTTCCTACAGCATCCTTACTAGCTATATCGACAAACCCAAGCCACCTAAGCCCTCCAGACACCACATAAGTTGGAACTGTAATGAAATCTCGAATAATCTTCTTATGAAGATTAGAAACATCCATATCAACATATTTACCCGCTCCTGTACCTGTATAAACTATCAACTTGCCATTATGTATATGTAAAGATGCAATACTAAGAGCATAATGGATTAATGTTTCGTTTCCAGCATTACCTAACATTATTATTTCGAACATTCCTGCTCCTTCATTCCATTGGTCTAAATTAGGTGCGGAGAATTTGCTTTTATTTATAAGAATTTGCTTTTATATCTCACAAGTATATCATAAGTATAAAGCATAAATAAACGCTATAAACCGACGTTACAAGTATTAAAAATAAAAAATCTAGGAAAAGTTAGCAGGCAGTAAACTTAAATAACTTAGCCGAAGCAGTTAAACAACTACATAAGATTAATATTATTTTAATTCGAACCAGTCGATTTTTAGTATTCCTTCGGTAACCATCATTTTAATGCTGTTTTCACCTTTATTAACTTTGATCTTCCCTGCAGATATTTCTGCCCAATCCCCTTCTGCGACTTCAATTTCAACATTTTGATCACCCATCGAGAACTTTAATTTCCCTTTGCCTTTCCCAGACTTTACATTTACTATTAAATCCAATTTCTTGTCAGCAAGGCTGTTAAAATCATAAGCAAGCCATTCTGATTTCTGCAGAACAATACATATATCAACCGATCTGTTTGATTGATTTATTTCCACTTCATTAAACAATTCTATCTTTACAGGTTCTTCGGATCGATAAATTTTTGATATTTCTTTAGGCTCTAAAATACCATAAGATTTTCCTTCACCCAAGCGCCCAAAATTTTCTGCCTCTATTTTCGCGGGAACTCTTCTGAAAATAGAATTCACTACGTCCTCAAAATAAACACAATTTTTGAGTTTTATATTTTCAATAAATTCATTAAATATCTTTTCAGCTTCTTCCGGAGCCGGTTTTTCAGGCTTTTGTTGTGTATTTTCGTACCTATGCCTTCTGCTATCATCTTCTCCTAAGCTTACGGCATACCTCACTACCTTATCCCAGTCTTCCGGAGGTTTTATTGAATAAGGCGTATTTGTAGTATCCATTTTCTTCCATGGCCAGAATGAAAAACCAATATTCTCAGACTCAAGATATTCAAACATTCCCCAATAAAGACTGACACTTCCTTCACCAGCTTCTCCAACCCAAATTGGCACGCCGAAATTTTCTCTCTTTGCTGTAAAATATTTAATAGAGTAAATACTCGGGGGATAATCCCAGCAATAATAATGGAATTGATAAAATGTATTATCATCAAAAGGTTCTGAAAAAACCGACCAATCGTTTGACCAGTTAGCTCCTTCAAGGGTAATCATGTGTTTTTTATCAATAGTTCTTATTGCAGTTGTCAATCTTTTATAGAGTGGTTCTAGGTCTTTATAGCATTCTTCTCTACCCGGCTTTTTTACCAGGGGTTCATTAAGTAAATCATACGCAGCAACGGCCGGTTCATCTTTATATCTATCAACAATTTTCAACCATAATGCCTCGAGCCTGTCCTGGTTCTTTTTGTTAATAAACAGTCCGCATGTGTTATCTTTGCTGTCGTCAATATTTTCGCCTGTCTGACTGCCCGGAGCTCCATGCATGTCTAAAATAACATATACACCATATTTCTTGCACCATTTTACTAGATTATCTATTAAATTAAACGTCTCTTCATTATAAACCAGTTCTTCTTTTTCTTCATCAAGAAGCCAACGGGCATTGAGTGGCAGACGAAC
>CAYOHA010000057.1:0-11599 GCA_964403625.1 uncultured Dehalococcoidales bacterium
ATTTTTAGTAAAAAAAAAATTTTAAGCTAAATCGTTAATATTTTGATAATTTTCCTTGACAAGCTCCAAGAATAGGAATAAACTAACCAACGGAAATATTAAGAAAAAATTTATAAAGAACTGGCTTTGCCGCAGGAATTCAGAGTAGCGAAGTTAAGTAATCCACATCAACAAAAATGCCTACTTTACCAGGAATCTAAATTTAAATTGCTTTAGTACCGAAGTTTGCCAGTTAGGAGGTGATGTTTTTGTAATAATGAAATGATATATTATTTATAGATACTCAAAGCGTAAAAACGTTAGTCTCATTTAATATAGGTTGGTAATAAAAACAGAGGTGAAATTAGCATGAAAAAGAAGGTTATCTGGATACTGGTTTGTTGCTTGATGGTTGTCTCGTTGATAGTAGCATCCTGCGGTCCGGGAGAAGAAGAGGAAGAAGAGGGATTGAAACCTCCGGAAGAGCCGAAATTTGGTGGTACAATCATTGCCTCAGGTGGAGACTTTAGTGTCATTGACCCGACTACCGCTCAAGCTATTCGTGTCGGACACATGCAGTACACCAGCAGTGAACTGATGCAGGGAGACTGGAAAAAGGGACCAGCAGGCACTAAGGAATGTACCTATGACTGGGGTTTTCTCGGTGATATAACTCTGATGACAGGCGAACTGTGTGAAAGCTGGGAGCTGCCTGATGACGAGACTATTATCTTTAATATCCGTCATGGGATTCTTTATCAGGACAAACCGCCGGCAAACGGCCGGGAGCTGACCGCTGATGACGTTGTCTGGAATATAGATTATCAGTTCAATATTCAAGGAACCTGGCAGGCTATGACTTACCCTCCAGGACATACGAGCCGAGCGATATCCTGGAAGGCGCTTGATAAGTATACTGTTGAAGTGAAAGTCCCGCCGGAGGGACAGTCGATAATGCTGCTGGAAATCGGTGATAATCTGTATACCAATCCACCCGAGTGCTGGACAGAGGGTGATGGGTGGCAGGACTGGACCGAGGTCGTTGGTTCAGGACCC
The DNA here is from genome assembly GCA_964403625.1 of uncultured Dehalococcoidales bacterium. GTDB lineage: Bacteria > Chloroflexota > Dehalococcoidia > Dehalococcoidales > UBA2162 > CAYOHA01. The sequence continues at coordinate 1,036 of CAYOHA010000057.1, forward strand.
TTCGTATTGAGTGACTATGTCGTTGGCAGTACCATAACCTATACCAAACACCCTAACTACTTCGAGTATGACCCTCTTCATCCCAAGAACCGGATGCCTTACATCGACACCCTCAAGCTACTCATCATACCCGACCGGTCGTCTCTACTGGCATCCTTCCGGACAGGTCAGATGGATGTACTCCGAGGTTTTGGTTCAGCTAACATTGAAGAAGCAAAAGACGTAATATCACGATGCCCTGATGTACAATATTATAAAAGGTTAGGCAATGCTAACATCGCCGCTGGTAGGATGGACAAGCCTGACCTACCTTTTCATGAACTCAAGGTCCGGCAGGCAATGAACATGGCAGTAAACAAGCAGGAAATACTGGATGATTACCTTGATGGCGAAGGCGTCATGATAGGTTACCCCTATCTTCCTACAGCAGAGTATAAAAAATTCTATACTCCACTGGAAGATATGCCTGAAGAAGTCAAAATGCTATTTGAATATAATCCGGAAAGGGCAAGGGAACTACTGGCTGAGGCAGGCTACCCCAATGGCTTCAAGACTAAAATTTATTGTGCAACTGCCTCTGCCGATGAAGTGTCCATGCTCAAGGCTTACCTGATTGAAGTCGGTATTGATATGGAGATTCAAACCATGGAAGGAGGTGCCTGGTTTGGTATGTGGGCAGCAAGGTCTTATGAAGAGATGTTCTATGCTCCACTTACCGGAATCTGGGCTCCTTTCGAACAGCTTTGCACAAAAGCAGGTGTATACTCCAACGTCGCTTACATCGACGACCCCTACTATGTTGAGGTAGGCAAGGTTATCGGCGCGGACATGGCCTCAAATCCTGAAAAATATTTCAAGACAATGAAAGATGAAGGCGTCTACGAACTTGCCTCAGCCTGGGGAATATGGTTTCCGGCGCGGTACTCTTACTCAATGTGGTGGCCATGGTTACAGAATTACTTCGGTGTAAACTGGGGAGGCTGGGCAAATACCGAAGACCTGTATAAGTACTTCTGGGTAGATTCAGAGATGAAGGCATCTATGGGATACTAGGTACTCCGCTTCATAAAATAAAGAAAAGTAAAAAAGGGGGCTGGAGAAAATTGGTTTCCAGTCCTCCTTTTTATGTAAAAAAATTTTATTTTAATAAGTCAAACGTGCTATAATATCCCCTAATTATCAGGACTTTGTAAATGCCGTCAATGAAATCAATAATAATTATACATTTTGGTTGATAATAAGCCTATTGTAATTAGAAAGCAGTAATTTTAAAGGTGTTGTCCCCTTCATTCACAATTACAATTCAAAGACTGAATCTACACGATATTTATATATCTTCCTCCAACCAACAATTAGCGCTTGATTTTAACTGGAAGGAGTAACGTTGGAATATTTATTAACTGAAGAGCAAGATACAATCAAAGCCCTGGTCAGAAGAATTGCTGAGGAGAAGATAGTCCCAATACGAGCCGAGCTTGATGAGAAGGAAGAGTTCCCCTGGGAAATTATGAAACATTTGGCAGACACTGATATGTTTCGTATCTTTATCCCTGAAGAATATGATGGTTTAAGTGGTAGCTGCCTTGACCTTTGTCTGGTAATAGAAGAGCTAAGCCGGGCCTGTGCCGGTGTAGCTCTCTGTTATGCGGCGACTTCTCTGGGCAGCATTGCTCTAGTTCGTTATGGGACTGAAGAGCAGAAGCAGAAATACCTGCCCGATATTGCTAACGGCAAGAAACTGGCTGCTTTCGGTATAACTGAGGCAACCGCAGGTAGTGATGCCAGCGCCATTAGAACAACTGCGGAAAAGGTTAACGATGGTTATTTAATTAACGGGAGTAAACAATTTGTCAGTAATGCTGGCGAAGCTGAAATTTACACTATTATTGCCCTGACGGACAAAACAAAAGGTGCTCGTGGTGCCAGCTCCTTTGTCGTAGAAAAAAGCACCCCCGGCTTTTCCTTTGGTAGAAAGGAAAAGAAGCTTGGAATACGGGCTTCCGCGACAAGAGAGCTGGTTTTTGATAACTGTCTTATACCCAAAGAAAATTTAATCGGCAAAGAGGGAATGGGATTCATCATAGCTCTCAATATCTTCGATCAGTCCCGTCCAGGCATTGGAGCTCAAGCTGTCGGAATTGCCCAGGCAGCACTGGAAGCGTCAGTAGACTACGCCCGGCAACGTATCCAGTTCGGACACCCCATTATAGCTATCCAGGCTATCCAGCATATGCTGGCCGATATGGCTATCCAGGTAGAAGCTGCCAGAGCGCTGACTTATGCAGTTGCTAGGGCTATCGATAGTGGAGCAAAACAAACTACCAAAGAATCAGCTATGGCTAAAGTCTTTGCTTCGGATGTAGCTATGAGAGTTACTACTGACGCCGTGCAGATTTTCGGGGGTTATGGTTATATGAAAGATTATCCCGTAGAAAAGATGATGAGAGATGCTAAAATAACTCAAATATATGAAGGTACCAATCAGGTCCTGAGAAATACCATCGCCCTTGAATTGCGAAAAAGAAGGTGAATTCGGGAATGAATATCATAGTTTGCTTAAAGCAGGTACCAGGTACCACGAAAGTCGCTATCAATCCCGAGACCAATACTCTGGTGAGACAGGGTATCGAGAATATTGTCAACCCTTTCGACACTTACGCTCTAGAGGAAGGTGTCCGACTAAAGGAGAGGTATGGAGGTAAGGTTACGGCTATCAGTATGGGCCCGGCTCAAGCTGAAACAATGTTGAGGGAGGCTATCAGCTGTGGTGCTGATGAAGTTATCTTGCTTGCTGATAGAGCTTTTGCCGGTTCCGATACTCTGGCTACTTCTTATACCCTGGCTCGACTAATCGAGAAAATTAAGGATTATGACCTGGTAATTTGTGGTCGGCAGACACTTGATGGAGATACAGCCCAGGTAGGACCTGAGACTTCCGAAATGCTGGGAATACCCTTCGTTTCCTATGTTAGCAAGGTTGAAGAGATAAACAATGGACATATGATAGTCCATCGTATGGTCGAAGAAGGACACGAGGTAGTTGAGACAACTTTGCCGGCTCTGATTACCGTGGCAAAAGAAATAAATGTACCTCGCCTACCCTCACTTCGCGGGCTTACCAAGGCAAAGAAAGCTGTCGTGCCCGTATGGGGAGCCAAGGAACTTGAGGTTGACCTGGAGAGAGTCGGGCTTAATGGTTCAGCCACCAAAGTCATCAAAATATTCTACCCTCAGAGAGTCCGCAGTGGCGAAATGCTCCAAGGAAGCCCGGAAGAACAGGTTGATAGTCTTATTAACAGATTGAAAGAAGCTAAGTTAATCTAGGAGCCGTAAAAATATGGGAATCCGAATTGACTCTGATAAATGTATCGGTTGTGGTAGTTGTTTACCATCCTGCCCCTTTGGTTTTATAGAGCTTATTGACGATAAGGCTCATATCAGCGAGGGGTGCACGCTCTGTGGTGCCTGCCGGGATGCCTGTCCTTATGAGGCTATAATTTTCGAGGAAGCCGAAAAGGAGGTACAGGTTGGCGAATCCTACCAGGGAGTCTGGGTATTCGCTGAACAGAATAAAGGTGAATTAAAGAGTGTCGGCTACGAACTATTAACCAAGGGCAGAGAACTTGCAGATGCCCTAAAAACAGAACTATGTGCTGTCTGTATGGGGCATAGAATTGAAAATATCGACCAATTATTTGTCTATGGTGCCGATAAGGTCTATCTGATAGATGATCCAGCCCTTGCCAACCATCAAGAGGATATATATGCCGGAGAGCTGGTCAGGCTAATCAAAGAGTATAAACCTGAGATAGTTCTTGCCGGTGCTACTTCACTGGGACGTTCCTTTTTCCCCAGGATAGCCTCTGTCCTAAAGACGGGACTCACCGCTGATTGTACTGGTCTTGATATTGATACTGAAAAAAGGCTCCTACTCCAGACCCGTCCAGCCTTTGGCGGTAATATTATGGCTACCATTATCTGCCAGGCAAAAAGACCCCAGATGGCAACAGTCCGCCCGCGTGTTTTTGGAAAGAAAATTCGGAACGGAAAGAAAGGGGAGCTAATCAAGGTTGACCTTGATAAAGAATGTGTTACCTCAAAGACCAAACTGTTGAGTTTTATTGAAGATTTAACAGAAAAAGTGAAGATTGAAGATGCGGATATCATTGTGTCTGGCGGTAGAGGACTGGGAAAGCCAGAAAACTTCGCCCTTCTACAAGAGCTGGCAACAGTTATGGGAGCGGCGCTGGGCTCATCCCGTCCTCCGGTGGATGACGGCTGGATCCCTTATTCCCATCAAGTAGGGCAAACTGGTAAGACAGTCCGCCCCAAACTCTACGTTGCCTGTGGCATTTCCGGCTCTGTACAACATATGGCTGGTATGGGAACTTCAGAGAATATTGTAGCTATCAATAGTGACCCTAACGCTCCTATCTTCGAAATAGCTACCTGGGGTATCGTCGGCGACCTTTTTGAGATAGTACCGATATTGATAGAAAAGTTTAAGAACCGATAAGCTATCAAAAGGCTTTTTACTCTTCATCCGATAGTAGCCAGCGTAAGTAATACAATATGGTCGCCTTCTTGAAGCTTGAGGTCTCCATCGTAAGAGTAAAAACGCCCGTTGATATTGAATGTAAAGTCCTCCGTTATTCGGTCTTCTCCAGTTCGGATAACCTCCCCCTCGAGTGATGGCACCTTATGTCTGAGACCGGCAATAATATCAGTAAGGCTTGCTCCACTCTTTAGCTCAAGATCAACCTTCCGCAACCCCGTTATCTCGTACGGAAGACCGAACATCTCCACAACATATCTAGCCACAGTGCATTAACTCCACTCTTAATTTACCACACAATCGAACTGACTGGCAATTTTCAATCAATAATCCTCATCGGCTGAGAGATGCCAATTGAACATCACATCCCAGCCGATGATAATGCTACCCTAATTTGAAGTGCCTTTAATATTTTATATATTAGCGAGGCCCAAATCCAGGCATTGCCTGTGGTGGCCAGAGTTCTTCGGCTACATCATTAAGACCCAATGATAGTAGCTTCTGTCTACTGGGCTTGGTAGTTACTCTATCCCAGTCCAGAGCCCCAAGACACCAGTAAACCTGAGCCTCAATGTCAGCCCTTACGCCAGCAAGCGGCCCCTCTTTCTGTGGTGGGTCACCGATTATTCTCGGGTGTACATAGCGTTTTAGAGGATTAATACCTTCGCGTAAAGTAAAGACGTGCCTCATTACGGCAATTCTTTCTCCACACTTCAGCAGTTCATCCATTGAGCGTTCACAACCGGTTACGGCATTCATATATTCTACGATAAAATTCCTGCCGCCGGGCGGACCCATAGCACCCATCATGCACATTCCAGTAGAATTAGTGATTTGTGTACGGAAACTGCCAGGACCAAAACCAGCTGTGTGACGACCAGGTGTAGCATCCATCTGATAGCGGGCAGCACCAGTATCACCAGGACGCGATAACTTCGGGTCGTGCATCCCTAACTCCTGCCCGCCAGCATGTACTGCAAACTGTTCGGCACCCTTCCCTATTTTCTCAGCGGCTACCTTTACCCCATCAGCGAGAACATCACCAATTCCTTCTCTCTTGGCTATTTTCTCAGTAATAGCGACCATAGCTCTATGATTACCCCAGGTTAAATCAATCCCATCAGTATCCGCCTTGGTTAAGATACCATTCTCATAGCATTCAATAGCGAAGGCAACAACACTACCAGCAGAGATGGCATCTAGTCCATTGTCATTGCAGATGTGGTTACACATATTGAGTGCCTCTGTATTAGTATTCAGGCAATTTGAACCAAAAGAGGCTTGAGTCTCATATTCTATCCGGCGAATACCTGCCGGGTACTTGTACTCTCCTGTCCCTGCCTTTAGTAAAGATTGACAAGCAATTGGACAATGCCAGCAGGGGTCGACTCTGTCTACGTTAGCTATTGCTGCATCACCTTTAAGCCCGGAGACATCATGTAATTCTACTATTCCAACACCACCCCAGTTCTTGACCGGACTATCGCCACTGAGTGCCGAGCGGTCTGCCATTCCAGCGGTACCGTATTTTCTCATATTCTCCATCATTGATGGACGTCCAGGCATACTTTGCTGTTGTTGAGCGATATTGTCCCTTCTTATCTGTGCAGCTTTTCCCTTATCATACATTGGGACTTCCATTTTCCCTCGAACAACTACCGCCTTTAGCTTCTTGGAGCCCATTACTGCCCCAAGACCGGAGCGTCCAGCAGCAGCACCCCGCTTGGTGATAAGACAAGCTATCAGGGCAACCTTCTCACCAGAAGGACCAATGCAGGAGACCTGAGTATCCTTACCATACTCAGCCTTCATTAGGTCTTCAGTTTCATAGGAGCCCTTACCCCAGAGTTTACTAGCATCCTTCAGTTCAGCTTTTCCGTTGTCGATAAATAGATAGACCGGTTTGTCCGCAATCCCGTTGAAGAAGACAGCATCATAGCCGGCAAACTTCAAGTAAGGACCAAAATCTCCTCCGGAATTAGCATCTCCCCAACCACCAGTTATTGGTGATTTTGCTACTGCCTGATAACGAGTACCCACAATAGCAGGCGTGCCAGTAAGTGGGCCAGTAACCAGACCAAGGTGGTTTTCAGGTCCCAAAGCGTCTACGCCTCCCTTCTGGCGACTGTATAGAAGTCTGGAAGCAATACCGCTGCCTCCGATAAAGTCACGGTAAAGGCTTTCCTCAGGTTCTTCTACCTTTATATCTCCCGTGGACAGGTTTACCCAGAGAATTTTCCCCATGTATCCTCCAGCCATTTCTTACTCCTTTCTTTATTATCCTACACAAATATCCAAATATTCTACATTTGGTCTATTCTAAATGTCAACAACACGACAACCTTTAAAGAGCCTCCCTTTAAGTAAGCAAATTATCTAGCCAAGGAGCGGTTAATAAATTTCCACCAGACCCTGAGATCCTCCTGCCTGCCAAAGCCCTAGAGTGATGGCAGGCAGGTTGCTAAGCTCCAGAATGACAGTTTCGCGATTGGCTTTTTATGAGTAAGATTGACGCAGGTAGATAGCTTTATCTATAATAGATTGAATTACAGAAGATGACTAGTCGTGATTCAACAGGAATTTTAACTCCAAAGAAAACGTTAACTTAGAGACGAATCTACGAGGAGTGAGAATACGGTGCAGATAAATGTTTCCCAGCAGCTTAAGGCATCTGTAGGATTAATACGAGACTATGAAGTCAGTGAGACTTTAGATATCGAAGGAAACAATAGTGTAGTAGAGGGCAATGTCAGACTGATGCGTACTGACCGAAGTATTCTGGCTGAAGGAGTACTTCATACTGAGGTCAAACTCACCTGCAGCCGCTGTCTAAATTTGTTCAAATGTATTCTAACTCTCAATATTGAAGAGGAGTATTACCCAACCACAGACATAGTTAGTGGCACTCCTATACCTTTGCCCGACGAACCCGGTTGGTTTACCATCGATGCGCATAATATACTTGATTTAACCGAGGCGATACGTCAGTATACAATACTAGCTAAGCCAATGAAGCCGCTTTGTCGTAAAGATTGTGCCGGATTATGTCCTACCTGTGGTGCTAATCTTAATCTTTTATCCTGTAAATGCTCGCACGAGTCAGCAGATTCCCGCTGGTCTAAGCTAAGTAAAATAGTTATAACAGATACCGAACCTTCGGTGTAGAGTTGAAAGGAAGGTAAAAAGATATGCCACCCCTACCTAAGCGAAAATATGCTAAAGCACGTCGAGGTAAAAGACGCAGTCACCTTAAGTTGTCTCCTCCTGCTTTAATAAATTGCCCGCAGTGTAATAGCCCCACACTACCCCACCATGTTTGCCCAACCTGCGGTAGCTATCACGGCAGAGAAGTTATTGAGACAAAAAGCCCTAAACCAAAAGCTAGCTGAGGAAGAATGAGTTGTGCTCAAAACAGCTATTTGTGACCTCTTTGGTATCAAATATCCCATTATCCAAGGAGGAATGGCCCATATCGGTACGGCTGAACTTGTTTCAGCTGTCTCTAATGCAGGAGGCCTAGGCATCATCGGCTCAGGTTTTTATGAACCAGACTGGGTAAGACATCAAATACGTCTGACTAGGCAACTAACAAATAAACCATTTGGTATAAACATTCACTTAGCATCACCTTTTATTCAACAAGTCACTGAGATAGTACTGGAAGAGCAAGTAGCTATAATTACTACTGGTGCCGGTAATCCTGAGAGTTATATCCCCAGATTCAAACAAGCAGGGATAAAAGTCATGCCGGTAACCAATAATGTAACTGTAGCAAAACGGCTAGAAAATGCTGGCGCCGATGCTATCGTTGCCGAAGGTGCGGAGTCTGGAGGACAAGTCGGAGAAACGACAACAATGGTCCTTGTTCCCCAGATAGTAGACAGTGTCCGTATACCGGTAGTAGCCGCCGGAGGTATTGGAGATGGGCGTGGTTTAGCTGCAGCTTTAACTCTTGGAGCTCAGGGTATTCAGATGGGAACTCGCTTTGTCTGTAGCACTGAATGTATCGCCCACCCCAGATATAAACAGAAGATTATGGAGGCGGATGATTCGTCGACAGTAGTTACCAGACAAATTCTAGGTTTTCCTCAACGTAGTCTACGTAATAAACTGACAGACCAATTTCAGGAACTTGAAAAGGCTGGAGTAACTAAGGAGGAACTGGAACTGTTCGACAGAGGAAGAATTTTCCTTGGTCTGATCGAAGGTGATATTGATGATGGCTACCTGTTAGCCGGTCAGATTGCAGGATTAATAAAGAATATTAAACCAGTTAAGGTAATTATAGAAGAAATAGTCATTGAGGCTGAGAAAATAATCACTAGCCTTAGGAATAAATGTGTGGAGGACTAACTATGACTGGGTCAACAAAGATAGCTTATGTATTCCCCGGACAGGGTTCCCAAACAGTCGGCATGGGTCGTGACCTTTATAACAATTTTGAATCAGCCAGAGCCGTCTTTGAACAGGCAGATGATGCTTTAGGATTTCTCTTATCTAAATTATGTTTTGAAGGACCTGAAGATGAACTCCAACTTACCATTAATACCCAGCCAGCACTTGTAACCATCAGTTTTGCCTGCCTAAAAGCTATCCATGAGATAACTGGTAATAGTCTGCCAGTACCTGCTTACGTCGCCGGCCACAGTCTTGGTGAGTATACGGCACTGGCTGCAGCCAACGTGCTTAACTTTTCTACTACTGTCTTTCTAGCGCGGGAAAGGGGACGGTTGATGTATGAAGCTGGTCTAAAAAGGCCTGGCGGTATGATAGCTATTATCGGGCTTGACGAGACTTCACTGACCGAGGTGTGTCAGGAAACCGAAACCCAGATTGCCAATTATAACTCACCAGGTCAATTAGTCATCAGCGGAACTAAGGAAAACCTCCCCCGAGCTGCTGAATTAGCCTTATCCAAGGGAGCAAGCCGTGCTATTCCATTGCAGGTAAGTGGCGCTTTCCATTCACCACTGATGAAACCAGCCCAGGAAGGACTATCTGAAATTATTGCTACTCTAGGATTCCGTGACCCGGTTATTCCTATTATCGCCAATACAACCGCACAACCAATGACTTCAGCGGAAGAAGTAAAAACAGAACTCAATAGACAATTATGCAACAGCATTCATTGGCACCGCTCAATTGAATATATGGTAAATTACGGTGTGTCCACATTCATCGAAATAGGACCGGGAAGGGTACTCAGCGGCCTCATTAAAAGAATTAATAGAGAAGTTAACACCCAGAATATTGGAGACGTAGAGACTATCAGAAAGTTAACAAACTAATAAAAAATATGTAAGTAACCTAGGGGGGAAATATGGATCTTTCGAACAAAGTAGCTATAATTACCGGTAGTGGTCGCGGCATAGGAAAGACTATCGCTCAGAGACTGGCTGAAGCTGGAGCTACCATTGTCATTAACGATATTGGTGAGGTTGCTTCTATTGAGAGCGTATCTGAGGAAATCAGGTCAATGAACCGAAAAAGTATTGCTGTTCTCGCTGATATCAGCTCGTCGGCAGACGTGGAAAGACTTATAGAAACAACTATGACCACATACGGAAGAGTTGATATCCTGGTGAATAACGCTGGAATCACCCGAGACCATCTCTTACTGCGAATGTCAGAGGAGGACTGGGACAGGGTAATTGTTATAAACCTGAAGAGCGTTTTCCTCTGCACTAAAGCAGTACTGAGATATATGGCTAGACAACGCTGGGGAAGAATTATCAATATGGCAAGTATCGTTGGTATTGTAGGTAACGCTGGTCAGGCTAACTATGCAGCTTCCAAGGCTGGTATTATTGGCTTCACCAAGACCATAGCTAAGGAGGTAGCCTCACGAGGTATCACAGTTAACGCTATTGCTCCCGGATTTATCGAAACTCAGATGACCCAACAACTGGAAGAATCATGGATACAGGAAATAAAAAAACGTATCCCTGTTGGTTACCTCGGCACTCCCCGCGACGTGGCTGAAGCGGTAGCTTTTCTGGCTTCTGAAGA
>CAYOHA010000058.1:0-11488 GCA_964403625.1 uncultured Dehalococcoidales bacterium
TGCAGTGTCTCTCTTCTTTTTTTCAACCCCTACCGACAAAAATGTTACTGTATCTGTTGAATATAAGACTAAAAGTATTGTAAACTTAACCCGCTATTGATAGAGGTGTCATTATGGGATTACAGAGGTGCAAGGGAACTCAGGACTTTTCTCCTGAGCAGATGAGAAGGTTTCGCCTGATTGAAGGGGTATTTCGAGAGTGTTGCCTTAAGTGGGGCTATGAAGAGGTCAGGACCCCAACACTTGAGTACCTGCATTTGTTTACCTCGACGGGTACGCTTACACCGAGCAGGTTAGGCAGGGTGTATTCCTTTCTCGACTGGGACGGTTGGAGTGGAGAGAGGGTGGTGTTAAGGCCTGATGGTACTATCCCTATTGCCCGGCTTTACGTTGACACTATGGAAGAGAAAGGGCTGGTTAAGCTTTTTTATGTGACCAATGTATTTAGCTTTGAGGAGACAGGCAAAGAAACAAGAGAAAAGTGGCAGTGCGGCGCTGAACTTATCGGTGCCGGCTCGATAACTGCCGATGTGGAATTAATAATACTGGCGTTGGAGGTCTTGAAAAAGATTGGGCTTAAAGGCATCCAGTTACGGTTATCACATGCCGGTTTAATGAAAGCGTTACTGGCAAAATTTGGGTTGAGTCCTGAGGAACAAAGCCGACTCTTAGATCAGATACTGGATGGTAATGAAGAAGCACTGATCAGTATAAAATCAAAAAAGCCAGAGCTAAATAGGATTTTAACCCTTTTGCTGGACCTGAAGGGGAAGTCATCAGGTTTCCTGAAAAACCTGAAAGTCCTGTTTAACCAGGACCTACCCGAGTTTGAACTTCCTCTCAATAATTGTATAAGTATTGTTGACCTTTTAGAGGAAATGGGTGTCAGTTACCAGATTGATATGGCTTCGGGTAGGGGGTTTGAATATTATACCGGCGTGATGTTCCAGTTTCTGATTGACGGGGAGAGTGTTGGTGGTGGAGGAAGGTACGATGCTCTTATTCCTTTAATGGGAGGTAGAGAAATTCCTGCCTCTGGATTTGCTCTTTACCTTGACCATTTGATGAATCTGGTGAAACCGGTAACTCCGGCTGAAATACCAACTAAAAGAGTCCTGATTAGAGCTGAATCTGAGAAAGGTATGTTAAAGGAAGCTTTTAACCTGGCTGATTACCTCCGTAAAGCCGGATATACAACAGAGATGGACCTTGGTGGTCAGGAGCCAGCCGGCTTGAAATGGCACATTATTGTCCAGAGAAAAACGCCCTCCTTTATCCTGACCGACCGGGCTAACCAGCAAAGGTTTGAAGCTCGAACCATAGAAGAAGTTCTGGCAATATTAAAAGCTTGAAAAGCTTTGGTTTTTCAGTATTTCCAATTTTTAAATGATTATAAAATATAGGGAAAGTGGGTTTAAGAGGGAAGAAGTACCTTTCAAAACACGGTCTCTATACGGAAAAGGTTGAAGGGGCGAAGCCCCTTCAAAAAAACTACTAATCCCCCTTTCCTATTAACGAGAGGGGGATACAGGGGGTGAGGTAGATAAACAGTCTAAAGATAGCTCTACCTAAAGGTAGACTTTTAGCCGAGACAGCTGCTTTACTCAAGGAGGCAGATTGGGGATTAAGCGGCTATACTGAAGGGGCACGCTCTTATCGTCTTGTTTCACAGAAGTATCCCGGGCTCTTAGCCAAAATATTCCATGAAAAGGATATTCCCATCCAGGTAGCGGTGGGGAATTATGATCTGGGAATTAGCGGGCTGGACTGGATTGAGGAGCTTTTGGTCAAATACCCAAGTTCGGCTCTGTTGAAGCTGAGAAATATGGGATATGGCGAAGGTACACTGTATGCGGTTGCTTCTAGGTCTGAAGCAGTATCTTCCATTGAGAAAATGAAAGCAATGAAGGGTATCATTCGTCTGGTCAGCGAATACCCCAATCTTGCTGAGTCCTTTGCTCTGAAAAACCGGCTAAGGCGGTTCAATATTTTCCCGTTATGGGGGGCTGCTGAGGTATACCCACCGGAAAGTGCCGAACTGGCATTGATTGCCGGGAAAAGGGGCGAGTCGAATCTTAATCACGACCTGACGCCGGTAAGTCAGATTCTTGATTTCAACGCCTATCTCATTGTTAATAAGAATAGCTTGGAGAGAAAAGACCTTAGTGGCATACTGGCTTCACTAGATATTGAGTTGCCTGATATAGAAAGACAACCTTTACCGGTAGCTGAAATAGTGGTACAGGGGATGCCCAGTCATTACATATCTGCGGCAACTGAGGATACAATCCGGATGGCTTTACCTGATGGGCACCAGCAGAAGCTGACTTCTCAGCTACTAAGTGAGGCTGGTATTCTGGTAGATGATTATCCATCTACGTTCGGGAACCGGCGGCCAACCACCAGTTTAGCTGGAGTTACTATTAAAGTAATCAGACCTCAAGACATGCCATTACAGGTGGCTAATGGCAACTTCGATCTGGCTATCACGGGTAAAGACTGGTTTATGGAACATCTATACCAGTTTCCGTCCAGTCCAGTAACTGAGCTTCTGGACCTTAAATTTGGCTGGGTTAGGATCGTGGCGGTAGTAAGCAAGGAACTACCGATGGACAGTGTTCAGGGGTTAAGGCAACTCTATGTTGAGCGTTCAGTGCCTGTCAGGGTGGCTTCGGAGTATGTAAATATAGCCGATAAATACGCCAGGGACAACCATCTAGGAGTATATAAAGTTATTCCTACCTGGGGTGCCAGCGAAGCCTTTTTGCCTGAAGATGCCGACCTGCTGATTGAGAACACCGAGACAGGGCGGACAATAGCCAGACACAATTTAAAGATAATTGAAACCCTTTTCGAATCAACAGCCTGTCTTATTGGCAGCAAGAATGGTGTTTCCCGTAATACTAAGAGTGAGAGAATCAAGTCTATTACCGAGACCCTGCGGATCGCTGTGAAATAGAGTGTTAAAGAGGGGCGAAGCTTCCCTTATAAATATAACCGGTATGGGGAAGTTTAAGGGGGCGAAGTCTTTTCAAACACCATAAAAGGTTGTCCGAAAATGTAGTGTAAACACTAAAATATACTATTCCCGCGAAAGCATGAATCCAGACAGAATCTGAAAACAAGAATTTTGGATTCCCGACCAGGTTGGGAATGATGCTTTCAGATAGTCTCTACAGGGGGTGAGGTTAAAATGAAACTAATCGAAGGCTTTGAAGCAGCAAAAGTAATTTTATCAAGACAAGGTCCTGCCAAAGAGATACTTGAAGCTGATGACCGTGAGCAGACGGTCAGGCAGATTATCAATGATGTGCGCCGCCGGGGGGATGCTGCCCTTCTTGATTACACCGAGAAGTTCGATGGTGTCAAGCTTAAATCACTAGAGGTTGAGCGAGAGCAAGTAACAGAGGCTTATGGGGAGGTTGATTTTGCGCTTTTATCGGCAATGAAATTAGCTGCCGAGCGGATACGCGCAATTCACCAGCTACAGAAAGAACGTGCTCTTCGCACATACATCCACGGCAAAAATGGGTGGCTGGTACGTCCGCTTGAGCGCGTCGGTGTCCATGTTCCCGGTTTTACTGCTCCACTCCCCTCATCGCTTCTGATGACGGTTATTCCAGCTAAAGTTGCCGGAGTTAGGGAAGTTGTTCTGGTTACACCGCCAAGGTCAGAGGGAGGTGTTTCACCAGTGACACTGGTTGCTGCTGATATTGCCGGAGTCGACCGCATTTTCTCCGTAGGTGGGGCTCAGGCAATCGCCGCTCTGGCTTTCGGTACCGAATCAATCCCACGTGTGGACAAAGTGTGTGGTCCCGGTAATATTTATGTCTTCCTAGCCAAGAAACTGCTTTACGGAGTAGTTGGTATTGATGCCCTTCAGGGACCATCTGAAGTGGTGGTAATTGCTGATGATAGTGCCAACCCTAATTATTGTGCCTCTGATTTATTAGCTCAAGCAGAACACGGCAGTCTTTCGACGGTAATCTTAATCACGCCTTCCCGTTCGTTAGTCAATAGGGTCATGAAGGCGATTGAAGAGCAGATAAAAACATTATCCCGAAGAGAAATTATTACTAAGGTGCTTGAGAGTGATGGTATGCTTATTGTGGTCGAGAATATGGAGGAGGCAGTTGAATTAACCAATCTTTATGCCCCGGAGCATGTCTTGATATTGGCCAAGCCGGGTACCGCTTATGAGGAGCGTCTGACAAACGCAGGGTGTATTGTCCACGGTCAGAAAGCTACTATAGCCATAAGTGACTATGTCTCAGGCCCCTCACATGTCCTACCGACCGGCGGGACAGCAAGGTTCAGTTCACCGCTGAACGTAATGGATTTTTTGAAACTCACCAACGTTAGCAAAGTCGGTAAGGGTTTAATGTCACTGGCCGGGGAAGCAGCTATTGCTATCGCACGTGCTGAAGGTCTGGATGCCCATGCCCGTGCTGTAGAATTAAGAATGAAAAAGAACAATCGATAGCACGTGTCAGGAAGTATTTTCTATAATAAAAGCTGCTTCAAGCAGGTTGCTGGCACTATATTTTGTGTTTTCGCCAGTCGAATTATGTACCAGGATTGCCGGTATGCCTGCGGCTTCAGCACCTGCAATATCTGCTGAAAGACTATCGCCTACCATCCATACCTGTTTAGGGTAACCGGCACAGGTAAGCGCAAGAGCAAATGCTTTGGGGTGGGGCTTCTCATAACCGGTAATTCCAGAGGAAAAGCATTCATAGATGAATTTCTTTAGGGGCAACGTATCTATTATTGAAGGCAACTCAGGAAAATTATTGGATAGAATTATATGTCTCCAGCCTTTGCTGCTGAGTCTTTGCAGGGTGACGATAGTATCTTCAAAAAGTGTGTATCCTCCAGGGTCCAGAATTAACTTGTGAGCCTGTTCTGCCATCTGGTTTGATTTATTGCTGGCGTAACCTACACCCTGATAAGCCCGGGCGAGGATGGGCTTGACCTGCGACCACCAGGCAGCTGAGTTTGACAGTTCAGGGTGAGATTTCCCGGGGCTGTGCCAGGGGAAACCTTCAAGCAGCAATGCCCTGATTTGCTCACGGGTGATTTTGTGACCGGGATGAGTATTATCCAGCACCTTTAAGAGTGTCCTACTCCAGCCGGGACCCTGAGCTAGGGTACCATCAAAATCCCATAAGATAGTCGGTTTCGTTTTTCTAAACTGCAGATTCTTATCCTTAACCATTATTTTTCTTCTTTATATAACACTGTTTTATGGAGTCAGACAAGTCTAGTCATATCGGTAGATTTATTCGTAACAACATTGTTTGTCCTACAGTATCAATCAATGTTAAAATGTGCCGATGTCCTGATGATCTTGTTTTAAGGATGAAAGAAAATGGCGAAAAATTCGGGAATAGAAAGATATATAAGACCTGATCTTACTTCTTTCGGCGGTTACTCAGCGCATACATCACCGGAAACTCTGGAGGGTAAGGTTGAGGTGCCGGTAGGGGGTATCATCAAGCTCGATGCCAATGAGAATCCTTATGGTTGTTCACCAAGAGTAAGTCGAGCACTAGCGTCGTACCAGCATTTTAATATCTATCCCGATGACGGACAAACGAAACTCAGGAAACTACTGGAGGGATACAGCGGAGTTAAGGCTGAGCATATTGTGGCTGGCAATGGTAGCAATCAGCTTATCGACCTCATATTACGCCTGTTTCTGAGAAAGGGCGATGAAGTGATAAACTGTGTCCCCACCTTTGGTATCTACCGTTTCAGTACTATACTTTGCGGTGGTACTTTAATCGAAGTGCCAAGGGATAATAACTTTGTCGTAGATATAGGTGCCGTAAAAGCCGCCATAACAAAAAAAACAAAAGTAATTTTTATAGCTAACCCTAACAACCCTTCAGGTAATATGACACCCCGGAAGGATATTCTGAGAATACTGGACACCGGACTGCCGGTAGTGATTGATGAGGCATACTATGAATTCAGCCGGCAGACGGTGGTGCCGCTACTGGATGAATACGAAAACCTGGTAGTGTTACGTACCTTCAGCAAGTGGACAGGACTGGCGGGATTAAGGGTTGGTTACGGTCTTTTCCCACCAAAAATCGCTGACTATTTGCTGAGAATCAAGATACCGTATAACGTTAATGTCGCGGCTCTGGTCGCTGTAGAGGAATCATTAAGGGATATCGATTATCTGATGAGGACAGTACAAGCTATCATTGATGAGAGGGAGAGACTTTTTCAGGAGCTTCAAAAGGTTAGTTGGATAAAACCACTCCCCTCGCAGGCTAATTTTATCTTCTGTTCGTTGCATAAGGGCGAGGCAAAAGAACTTAAGCTGAAATTACAGAACAGAGGTATTTTAGTTCGCTACTTTGAGGAGCCGCGTCTAAGGAATTGCATCCGCATTAGTGTGGGTAAACCAGAGCATACCGATGCTTTGATAAAAACCTTAAAGGAAATAGAAAATACTCTATAAAGCTAATCTATGTTCGATAATCGTCTAGCATAAGGGGAGAAAAATATGGCAAAATTGAAATATAAGAAATTAGTTACCACGAATAGAGAGCACCGCCATGCTGATTGGGTATCGAAGGTGCCACGTGATCCTGAGGGTGGGAAGATAATAACATGGTTGGACGGTGACGTCATACCATGGGCTTACTACTATGAGGCATTTATGGCAATAAAGCCGACGCTTGAGGGCAGTTTTAACGACCCACCACATGTTCACGAGGACTGGGATGAAGTGTTAGGTATATACGGGACTAATCCAGCCGATCCTTTTAATCTGGGCGGGGAAGTGCAAATTACTCTGGGTGATGAGGTACACTCAATCACTCAGAGCTGTGCCATTTTCGTTCCCAAAGGTTTAAAGCATTGCCCGCTTATCATTAAAAAGGTAAGTACACCTATTTTGCTGGTGACTACTGGGGCTTCGAAAAATTATACACAAACACTCACCAAAGACTGGGAGAAGAATCTGGGATAACACAATTTAATGACAAATACTAAGTCATTAGGTACCGTATATTTCCAGGTCTCGTTCCTTCCTCCAGCAGTTTTGGTGGTGGCAGATCCGGTGGCGGTAGTGCTGGTAGAGGATGGTAACGTAAGCTACAAAAAAATCTGTACGATGTTATTCCAGGCTGGTTAAATTAGAAAAAGGGGAATAAGAGTTTCTGACTCTTCAGTACCTTTCTTTTAGAGAATATAACGTCCTTTCCTGTGTTGCCATTCTTTGTTTTCTCTGGCCTTGTCCTCAAATCCATTCCTGCCCATTATCCCGTAGGTATAGTGCTTGCTGGCTTCAACTCCTGGCTGGTTCATCGGATTGACACCGTAGAGACCGCTAGTAAAAACGGTTTGCACTTCAAGAAGGAAGAGGAGTTGACCAATAGTGAAAGGATTAATCTCTGGTATAATAAGACTCATATTGCTTCGTCCAGCTTTAGTCAAGGAAAGCTGTGTCGCCTGTAATTCGGCTTTCACCATTTCTTCCAGACTGTGCCCTCTAAGATATGAAAGCTCCTCACTAGATTCTGTTTGTGTAGGTATCGGAACAGTACTACGAGGATTTTCCACAGGCAAGAAGGTAACCATTTTGTTAAACGGGCCTTCGGAGAATAATTGTAGCAAACTGTGCTGGTCAGTAGCTCCCGAGGCAACCAAAGGAGTCTGCCCAACGTTTATCAGTTTTCCCGAAAAGGTCTCAGCCTTACCCAGGCTTTCCGCCCAGAGTTGCCGGAACCAGTAAGCCAATTGAATCAAAGCATCACTATAAGGCATCAAAACAGCAATATTCAATCCTTTCCTGACATCGGCCAGATAGTGTATCACTCCACTCAAGTAGGCAGGATTCTGCCAGAGCTGATCTGTCCGGCAACGCTCATCCGCATATCGAGCCCCTGCTAAAAGCTCCAGAATATCAATGCCAGTCATAGCAGCAGGGAACAGTCCCACTGGACTCAGTACAGAAAAGCGCCCAGCAACATTTTCTGGAATTGATAGCAGAGGGTATCCTTCCTCCTCGGCTAAAGACTTCAGTCGACTATTCCTGATACCGGTAGTCACGATTAGGTGCTCCCTGACGGAATCTCTGCCCAGTGTCTGGGTAATCATCTGACGGGCAATAAGAAACTGGCTGAGTGTTTCTGAAGTAATACCTGACTTGGTGACTACATTAAATAAGGTTTTCTCTGGATTAATAAAACTGAGAATGCTGTCGAAAGTAACGGGGTCAATGTTATCCAGGAAAAATATTCTTGGTGTTCCACCCCTATCCGACTTCGTGATCAGGTTATGCAACGGATGACAGAGGGCATGAAAGAGGGCGATTCCACCCAGCGCCGAGCCTCCTATACCCAGAACAACGAAGTCATCACACTTATTCTGAAACGAAGCGGCAATTTTTAGAACCTTGTTGGCAGTCTCAATATCATAGGGAAGCTGGTAAAATCCCCACTCGCCGGTTTTCCTTTTAGATTGGATATCGTCAGATATAGTTACAGCTCTGGGAACAAGTCTCTCTATCTCTTCCTTCTTGATTCCCCTTTTTTCACCGACGAAATCGGCCATCATATTACTGAAATCCAGGTGGATGGTCATCTTACGAACCCAATCATTGCCGTGCCAGTTTCCCATACCTATCTCCCCGCTTATAGTACATGAGTAACTACTTCGGGTTGTATCCTATCCGTTTGTGCTTCTTATAATAACAAATAATGCCCTCTCAGTATAGAGGGTTATGGTCTTATGGATAGAATGATTTCAACTATTGAGACTATCATTACTGTCTCCGATAGTATAAATCAGTTTTAGCTGGCTATTAGCTAACTCTGAGGGCGACAATTGAGATAACAATAAACAGGACAACCAGAACGATGGTAAGCTGGAATAATGACTTTTCTATACCCCGTCTCGTCCGATAGACGGTATCAGCCTGTCCAAAAATACCTCCCAGCCCTCCGCCCCGGACTTGAAGAAGGATTACCATTACCAATGCTACTGACAGGACAATCTGAGCGATATTTAAGTAGTCTTTCACCTTATTTTTCCTTTAACTTTTTCTTCAGTAATTCATTCACCAGTTGAGCATTGGCACGTCCTCTTGTAGCTTTCATTACCTGGCCGACGAGGAATTTAAGTGCCTGCTCTTTCCCCTGTTTATAATCAGCCACTGCCTGGGCGTTAGCTGATATTGCTTTAGCAGCTGCCTCTTCAAGCTCCCGAGTATCACTGATCTGGCCGCGTTCTCCCTCTTTAAGAAGGGTATCCGGGTCCTTCCCGGTGTTGAACATCTCTTCAAGCATTGATTTGGCAGTGACAGTATTGACAACTCCCTGAAAGTTAAGTACGGTTAATTTGACCAGTTTTTTGGCACTAACCTGTTTCCCAAAGTCTACGATGTCAATATTATTAGCATTCATTATACGACTAATCTCACCTGAGAGCCAATTACTTCCGAGTTTAGCTATATCATTTTTCGGCAGGTTAGTCATCCTGGCTTCGGCAATGAATTCTTCTTCATAATCAGCCATTTCTTTAACGTTTGTCAACAGGTTCGCATCATATGGAGGTAGTCCATATTCATTTATAAACCGTTCACATTTCGCTTCGGGTAGCTCAGGAAGTTTTACCTTTATTGCCTTTATATAGTCCCGACTCAGGGTCAGAGGGGGTAGGTCAGGTTCAGGGAAGTAACGGTAATCTTGGGCGTACTCTTTACTGCGCTGGGCAACGGTTATCTCTCTCTCTTCTACCCAGCCCCTTGTTTCCTGAGTAAGTCTTCTGCCTTCCTCGACTTCTTTTGTTTGCCGTTTGACCTCATATTCCATAGCCCGATAGACTGCCCTGAAGCTATTCATATTTTTTACCTCAACCTTAGCCATTAGCTTTGAGCTACCTTCAGGACGAATACTGATATTGGCATCACACCTGAAACTGCCTTCCTCCATATTCGCCGTAGATACTCCCAGATATCGCAGTATACTTCGTAGCTTGATGAGGTATTGTCTGGCTTCTTCCGGAGAACGAAGGTCAGGATCACATACAATCTCCATCATTGGTATACCGGAACGGTTGACATCTATCAGACTGTAGGTTTCTCCGTCTGGTGAAGTACGGTGTAGTAGTTTGGCAACATCTTCCTCAAGGTGGACATTGTCCAAGCCTATCTTCTTCTCTTGACCATCGACATCGATGGTAAGGTAACCTTTGTAACCAATGGGAGCATAGGACTGCGAAATCTGGTAACCTTTCATTAGGTCGGGGTAGGGATAGTTTTTACGGTCAAATCTGGTATATTCCGAGATGGTGCAATTTAGAGCCAGGGCGGTCATTATGGTATACTCCACTGCCTGCTGATTGATAACGGGCAGAACGCCGGGCATACCAAGGCAGACTGGGCAGACATGAGTATTGGGTGGAGCGTAGGCATAATCAGCATTGCAACGGCAGAATAACTTGCTTCTGGTAACAAGGTGGGCGTGTACCTCCAGCCCTATAATAGTCTCATAGTTCATAATCTATCCAAGTTTCATAAACTCATTTAGTATAGCAATAATGCTGCTGACTGACAAGGAAGACATGTGTTATAATCTATACCGTGAATGTGGGGATATAGCTTAGCTGGGAGAGCGCCGCGTTCGCATCGCGGAGGTCGGGGGTTCGAATCCCCCTATCTCCACCATAGGTAATATTATTACCCTAATGTAGATACACATAAGTACTTCCTCGGCAATCATCATTCTATCACCCGAGGATATTCTCGCTGTCATTTGCTTGGCCACCGCCTTGATAATCTCTTTACCGTCTGTTTCTGGCTTTGCTTTCAATGCGCCGGCTTGACTAAGATCGAGGTAAAGTGCAATAATTGACCGTGCCTAGCTGGAAAGACAAGCTAAATGGAGACCCGGTCCCGTGGCTGCTGGAGAACGATGAGACCCAGCCAGCCATCCGCTATTTTACCCTGCGTGATATCCTCAGCCGGGACGAGAACGATAAGGAAGTCAAAAACGCTAAAGCGGCTATCATGGCAAGCGGACCGGTGCCGGTGATCCTGGCGGCGCAGCATCCGGAGGGATATTGGGGAAAGAGACCCAGGTACACCGGGACGCTGCCGGCTCTCGTTTACATGGCGCAGTTTGGGGCGGACGGAGATGACCCACGCATTCACGCCGGCTGCGAGATTCTGCTTTCTCGATACATCGACAACGGTGGTGGTCTGCGTGGTCTGTCATTGAAAGGCACGCCTTCCGATTTCAACTATTGCACGGCGGGTATATTGGGGGCGGCTTTGATAGACTTCGGCTGGCTTAACGACCAACGTTTACAGACAGCAATGGAATGGATGACGCAGACTATTACCGGAGAAGGAGTGGCTGACGCTTCGAGCCGTGACACAAACAAACGTTACGAAAAATCCAGTAACTCATCTCCTCCATTCGCCTGTTCCGGTCGCAATGCTAATCTGCCATGCGCCTGGGGAGCA
>CAYOHA010000059.1:0-11485 GCA_964403625.1 uncultured Dehalococcoidales bacterium
TCGATGATAGCTTGCGGCGGGGCTTTTTCGGTTAAGTCTCGCAGGAACTGTTTTACGGCTCCTGTTTCTCCTTCTATTTCAATCTTTACATTCTCTGAGGTATTACATACCCAGCCTTTAAGGTCATATTTGGTGGCTAAATTGTAGATGAAGGGCCTGAAACCAACACCCTGTACTACTCCACGAACACTGATTTGGATCGAATCATAAATTGGTGTTTTAGCCATAATGATTTTTTCATCCAGATACTAAATGGCTTATGCAGCTCAAATGCATACTTTAGTTTATGTGGATATTTCGACTATTAAAGTGGTTCCCATGCCTAATGCTGACTTCACTTCAAGAGTGCCATCCAGCAACCTTGCCCGTTCCTGTATTCCGGTCAGTCCGAGTTTCCCATTACGGGGTAAGTCATCTACTCTACCCTTAAGTTCAAATCCTTGACCGTTGTCGCAGATTGTTACCCTCATTTTCTCTTCAGAAATTTCTATTATCACATTTGCCTCTGAGGCATGGGCATGTTTACGGATATTATTAACTGCTTCCTGAACTATACGAAATACCAGCAACTCAACTTCAGGAGAGAAGCGCTTTTCTCCACCAATAACCTTCAGGTCTGTATTCACACCATCAAATTCCTGCAGTTCTTTTAGTAATGACCTTAATGCCGGTATCAAGCCTAGATCATCCAGTAGAGATGGGCGTAAGTCCCTAATAAAACGGTGCACACCCCGAACTCCGTTGTTTAATTGCTCCTGAAGATCCTTAAGAAAAAGGACTTCATTTGTAGTAAAACCCTGCTTTTTCCTTACGAAATTATCAAGTTGACGCGAAATTGACCCCAGAATCTGAGCAGTATCATCGTGAAGATCACGAGCGATACGTTTCCGTTCCTCTTCTTGAGCTTTGGTAATTTCCTGCAAATAATGAAGTAGATTATCCTCATCACTTTTACGTTCGGTGATATCTTCCAAAGTCTCTATGGCTATAATTATTTCGCCTTTACTATCTCTTATCGGGCTTGCTGTAAAATGAAGCCATCTTCCGTTATTTCCAAGAGCGGGGAAAAAATCTTCAGCTTCATAGGCACCATCAATCAGACGGGACCTTCTAAATTTGCCTCGATAGTAAGCCTCAATTTTATCGGCTTGTGCTCCATCTACTATTAAATCAGCCATACCTGGTCTTTTTTGAGCGTAGAATGCTTTCCAGGGCTCGTCTTTCCCGATTACCTCTTCCCTCTTTATGCCGGTCAAAGCTTCAATAGCCGTATTCCAGTGGGTGACTTTGTGTTGTTTATTAATCGCGAATGAAGCAATAGATGTGCCGTCAATGATCTTTGCCAGCATTTCTTCAGCACTTTTGCGTTCGGTGATATCTTCTAAGGTTTCTATGGCACTAATTACTTCTCCTCCATCATCTCTTATGGGGCTTGCCGTGAAATGAAGCCATCTTCCGTTTTCACCAAGAGCGGGGAAAAAATCTTCAGCCTCATAAGCACCATTAATCAGACGGGACTTTTCGAATTTGCCTCGATAGTAGGCTTCAATTTTATCGGCTTGTGCTCCATCCACTATTAAATCAGCCATAACCGGTCTTTTTTGAGCATAGAATGCCCTCCACTGCTCATCTTTTCCGATTACCTCTTCCCGCTTTATACCGGTTAAAGCTTCAACAGCCGTGTTCCAGTGGGTGACTTTGTGTTGTTTATTAATCGCGAATAAAGCAATAGACGTACCATCAATAATTTTTGCCAGCATTTCTGAACTTGACATAACTTGAAACATATATGTGGTGCTTCCTGTACTTTAAATGAAAGAGAGGGTCACGATAGCTCTTCCAGAGTAAGCCACCCTCTTGTTATAGCCTCTATTACTGCTTCAGTTCGTGAACCTACTCCCAGTTTATTAAAGATTGTTCTCAGATTGCCTTCAATTGTACGCCTACTTAAGTGAAGCTCATCAGCAATATCTTTGTTGCTCATGCCTTTTGCCGCAAGCCGAACGACATCTATCTCACGATCACTAAGATGTTCAGTAGTTCTTGCCGCTCGTGAGACTTTGTTGGGAAATCTAAGGCGATTTAATACTTTTCTAGCGACTATAGGGTCAAGTACAGGTTCACCTTTATATACGGCTCGAATAGCACGACTCAATTCCTCACCACTGGTAGTCTTCAAAAGATAACCAGCTGCGCCTGCTTCCACCAGTCCAAAGACATACTCATCATCGTCATAAGCACTTAATATTAGCACAGCCGTGGATGGGTGGAGTAGTTTTATCTGCCTTGTAGCTTCAATACCATTAAGTTTAGGCATGGCAATATCCATAATAACAACGTCAGGATGCAGTTCAGTTACCATCTGAACAGCCTCTTCTCCATCACCAGCCTCGCCTACTACTGTAATATTGTTTTCGTCCTCCAAGAGGCGACGGATTCCCTGCCTAGTTATCAAATGATCCTCAGCCACAAGGACTTTAATGACACTCATGTTTTCATTCACTAAATTCATTATATTCGAATATCACAGTGTCTTCAAGTATAAAAATGTAATCACTAGCGTAAATACCACTGATAATTTACATAAATATACTTACCTGATATTACCTTGTAGATACGATTTGTTGCACAAAATGCCTGCCTAAGGTAGTCACCTTTGGTGTAGAAAAAAAGGTATATTAACGGATGGCGTGGACTTTTAGAGATAGTATCATATTAATGGGAATTGGTGAAAAAATTTACCTATTTAAGTGTGTTCTTGGTATCAATAGAATTATCGTCTTCTTAAAGAGCTACTAAATCTTAGTAGCTCTATTTTTGTATTGCCAGTAATTTAATATTGACTGAAAGTACGAGACTTTAGGATAGCGTTAGGTTAAACACTAAATATCATCTGATGTAAATAACAGGAGGAACAAATGGACCAAAACAAAACGATCACTTCAATGATGGAAGAAAATAGAGTATTTTCACCACCGGAGAAACTCCGCAGTAGTGCCTATATTAAGAGTTTTGAAGAATACAGGAAAATTTACCAGAAATCAATCAGTGACCCTAGTGCGTTCTGGGGAGAGCTAGCAGAACAACTGGACTGGTATAAGAAATGGGATAAAGTGCTAGTCGAAGATTTTAAAGAAGGTGAACACCAATGGTTTATTGGTGGCAAACTCAATGTTTCCTATAACTGTCTGGATAGACACCTCAAAACATTCAGGAAAAATAAAGCTGCGCTGATTTGGGAAGGAGATACCGGGGATAGTAAGACCCTGACCTATCAACAACTCTATAATGAAGTATGTAAGTTTGCGAATGTACTTAAGAAATTAGGTATCAAGAAAGGCGACCGAGTATCTATTTATTTACCTATGATTCTCGAACTGCCCATTGCTA
The DNA here is from genome assembly GCA_964403625.1 of uncultured Dehalococcoidales bacterium. Taxonomy (GTDB): domain Bacteria; phylum Chloroflexota; class Dehalococcoidia; order Dehalococcoidales; family UBA2162; genus CAYOHA01. The sequence continues at coordinate 3,391 of CAYOHA010000059.1, forward strand.
TGCTTGCCTGTGCCCGTATTGGTGCTATTCATAGCGTTATTTTTGGTGGTTTTGGCGCTGATGCATTGAAGGATAGGATACTGGATTGTGACTCGAAAATAGTTATTTGTAGTGATGGTTACTATCGTTCAGGTAAGGTCATAAGAAGCAAAGATAATGCCGATGCTGCTCTAGAACATTGTCCCAAAGTAAAAGATGTTATTGTCGTCAAGCGAGCAAACTGCGAAGTGCAGATGAAGGAAGGGCGTGACCACTGGTGGCAAGATGAAATGGCCGCTCCAGATATCAAACTATATTGTGAACCAGAAGTTTTAGATGCTGAAGATCCTCTCTTTATCCTATATACCAGTGGTAGCACCGGAAAACCCAAGGGAGTACTTCATACTCAGGCAGGTTACATACTATTCACCTACCAGACTTTTAAATGGATATTTGATGTTAAAGAGGAAGATACCTTCTGGTGTACTGCCGACATAGGCTGGGTTACCGGACACAGCTACATCGTGTACGGTCCATTAGCCTTCGGCGCCACCAGTTGTATGTTTGAAGGTGTTCCTACTTATCCTCAGCCTGACAGATTTTGGGAGATTGTGGAAAAGTATAAGGTAAATATCTTCTACACTGCTCCTACGGCTCTTCGCTCCTTGATGAGAGAAGGAGATGATTGGGTTAAAAAACATGACAGGAGCTCGTTACGTATTCTGGGTTCAGTCGGTGAACCGATCAATCCTGAAGCCTGGATGTGGTACTATACTGTAGTTGGTGATAGTAGATGTCCCATCGTGGATACCTGGTGGCAAACTGAGACCGGCGGAATACTAATAACTCCTTTGCCAGGAGCTATTCCCACTAAACCAGGCTCGGCTACTGTCCCCTTCCCTGGAATTGAACCGGCAGTATTAAAAGATGATGGTTCTCCAGCCGGTACAAATGAAGGTGGCTATCTAGTAATAAAAAGACCTTGGCCCGGTCTAATGCGACGGGTATATGGTGATCCAGAAAGGTTTAAGAAGACATATTTTGTTCAATACCCTGGCGTGTATACTGCCGGAGACAGTGCCCGGATAGATGAAGACGGCTATTACTGGTTGATGGGTCGAATAGATGACGTAATTAAAGTATCAGGTCACCGTATCGGCACTGCCGAAGTCGAGAGTGCTCTTGTTTCACACCCAAAGGTAGCTGAGGCAGCAGTTGTCCCCATACCGCATAATATCAAAGGACAGAGTATATATGCTTTTGTCACTCTAAAATCTGGCGTGGATGGATCTGATACTCTTAAGAAAGAGTTAGTGGCTCATGTCCGTAAGGAGATCGGACCTATTGCTACTCCAGATAAAATTCAGTTCGCAGATGCCCTACCAAAGACAAGAAGCGGTAAAATTATGAGACGGATACTCACAAAAATTGCCAGTGGCAATGGTTCAAATCTGGGTGATGTGACTACCTTAGCTGATCCTTCAGTGGTTGATACGTTAGTGAAGGGGGCTCAACAATAAATCTTTACCAATACTTATAATAAAGATGCTCCCAAATTACGGTTTGTTAGAAGAAAGGGATTTTTATGGCAGCAGTAAAAGAAGAGATTCAGTGGGCTAATCCAGGTGCTTTGGGATTGGCAGGATTCGGTCTTAATACTATATTGCTTCAAATACATAATATCGGTTTGATTGATAGTACTCTACCTCTTATCTACGGGTTATTCTGGGGCGGAATAGCTCAAATTATTTCCGGTATAATTGACGCCCGCCGGGGAGACACTTTTGGCCTAACTGCTTTTACTTCATACGGTCTCTTCTGGATAGGGCTTAGTTTTGGCTTTCTTCTGCAATGGATGGGAATCATTGAATTGGACAAACCTGGACTAGCCTGGTTGTTTATATGTTGGGGTATATTTACCGGCTATATGACTATTGGCACTTTTAAAATGTCCCTTGTGCATATCTTCGTCTTTGCTAGTTTAACTCTTCTATTCTTCTTGCTTGCAGCACATTTCTTTGGGGTTCTGCCAGCAGTTGTCCCGGGAATAGAGGGTATTTTCTGTGGTTTAGGTGCAGTATATGGTTCAGCAGCGACTGTATTAAGTACGAAATATGAGCGCTGGATACTTCCTATTGGTTTTCTGTCTAAAAAATAATTACCAGGAAGAAACTATCTCTAATCTTATAATTTCTTTAAATCAAGGAGGTAGAGGGTGGAAATAACAGTAAAACACAGAACTGTTATTAATGCTAGTGATATCTATGCTATGCGTCGCTCGGGGGCAACACTTCAGCAGATTGCTAGTAAAGTGGACAAGACTAAAGAGAGAATAAGACAGATTCTGGTAAAAAATTATGGCTCGACAAAACACAAATTTTTATCAACCGAGCAACTACGGAAGATATTTGGTTTTTCTAGGTATCGTATTCTTGAGTTATATCAAGACAATGTTATTGTCCTAGCGAAAGAGTGGGATGCAAAAAACGGTCATTATCTTCTATGGTCTCAATCTGCTGTAGAAAGGGTTACCGCCTATTATAATACCTTCAGGCCATGTAAAATGTGCGGTTCTCGTATTCCTGATGGTAGACGGGTCTTTTGTTCAGAGCAGTGTTATAAAGAGGGTCATAAATACAGATACAAGAGTGCCGAAGCAAAACAACGACACATGGAGAGCATCCGAAGATATAGGAACAAATGCAGACATTTGTCCATCGTAACAATAGATGGTTCAAAACGTGAAAAAGTACTCGTTTATAAAGTGTAATAACTTTCGTTAGATTGAGCATCTCCATTTAACGTGATAACATTATATCTTTTATCGCTGAATCCTCTTGGAATTTTCAGAAGTCTGATTTGTGGTTATACATTCATTACAAAGACTGTAATTTTCCTCACATCTAACCTTTTTATTTATCACAGCAAATACAGGAATAAAACATCTGAACCATCAAAGAAACAACGATTCAAAATGTGTAAAATACCTGGTCATACGGTGTTATTACTTAGTATATTTGCCCAAAATACCCAGTTAAAAAAGTGGTTTATGTAGTGAAAAAGGGCGTTATAACGGATGGCGTAATGTTTTTTAGATATTATTATGAAGTCAGGAAGTATGCAGGGAGGTTAGCTAATGGAGATTGTTCTTGATTTTCACCAAGTGAAATCGATCGTGGAGAATTACACGGAGAAAGTAGATTCCCTTATAGACAACTATGCTGATAAGAAAGAGCAGTTAATATCTCTCTTGCAGGACATTCAGGCTGAGTTCAACTACCTTCCGCAAGATGTGCTAGTGAAAGTTAGCGAGAAGCTGGATATTCCCTTAAGCCAGGTTTTTAGTGTAGCTACCTTTTTCCGGGCTTTCAGTTTGAAGCCAAGAGGAAGGCATCTGGTTACTGTTTGTCTTGGTACCGCCTGTCATGTAAGGGGAGGGCACAGACTAGTAGATAAGATAGGGCGGGATTACGGAATAAAGCCTGGTGAAACAACAGAAGACTTGAGATTTACTCTGGAGACGGTTAATTGCTTGGGTTGCTGTGCTCTCGGGCCGGTAGTATCTATAAATGGAAAATACGAGAGTCAGATGACTCCTGATAAACTTGATCGTGTCTTAAGAGGATATAAATAAACCGTGAGGGGGCGTGATATGGCAGAGCAGGTACAGAAATTATTGGAGAAGCGATTGAGAAATATCTCTGAACTGGAGAACCTGCGGCAGACGTTACTCCGCCAGAGAGACCAGAATCAGGTCTGCATATCAGTATGTGTTGGCACCGGCTGCCGTGCTTCCGGAGCTGAGGCGGTTGTTGATGTTTTCTTAGACGAAATTGAAAGGCGAGAACTCCAAATAACTGTGGAACTTAAGGAAACAGGTTGCCATGGTTTCTGTGAACGGGGACCAGTAGTGGTCGTTCGTCCGAAGAGGATTTTCTATCAGCGGGTCAAACCTGATGACGTCCCGGAAATTATTTCTGAGACTGTGCTCAACGGTAAAATTATTGATCGGCTGCTTTATGTAGATCCGGCAACAAACGAGAAAATTGTCTATGAACCTGATGTCCCTTTCTATAAAAGACAAGAACGTATCATCTTTGACGCTAACGGAGAAATCGATCCCAAAGATATTGAAGATTATATTGCTATTGGGGGTTATTCTGGTCTTAGTAAAGCCCTTCTACAAATGACTCCGGAAGATATTATTGAAGAGGTTAAGAAGTCGGGTCTGAGGGGCAGAGGTGGGGCAGGATTCTCCACAGGCAGGAAATGGCAATCCTGCCGCGATATTAAGGCTGATATTAAATATGTAATCTGTAATGCTGATGAGGGCGACCCTGGTGCTTATCAGGATAGGAGCCTTCTTGAAGGTAATCCCCACAGTGTTCTGGAGGGGATGATTATTGGCGCTTATGCTATAGGTTCGCACGAAGGTTATATCTATGTCCGTAATGAATATCCTCTAGCCGTAAGTCACGCCAGGATAGCAATAGAGCAAGCGATGGATAACGGACTACTCGGAGAGAATATACTGGGCTCTGGTTTCAGTTTTACAGTAACCATATCCAAAGGAGGAGGTGCCTTTGTTTGTGGAGAATCAAGTGCTCTGATGGCTTCTCTTGAAGGAAAGGCTGGGGAGCCTAGAGCTAAATACACTCATATGTCAGAAAAAGGCTTATGGGATAAGCCTAGCCTCTTAAATAATGTCAAGACCTGGGCGAATATTCCACTGATAATCAATAAAGGAGCTGATTGGTATTCTAAGATTGGAACCGCTAGCAGTAAAGGGACGATGATATTCTCGCTAGTTGGGAAGATAAATAATACCGGTTTGGTAGAAGTGCCAATGGGAATAACCCTGAGGGAGATGATTTACGATATTGGTGGAGGTATCCCTTATGGTAAAAAATTCAAGGCAATACAGACCGGTGGTCCTTCAGGTGGCTGCATCCCAGAACAATACCTGGATACACCCGTGGATTTTGACGAACTCTCCAAGCTCGGTTCAATGATGGGTTCTGGTGGCATGATAGTAATGGATGAGGATACCTGTATGGTTGATGTTGCCAGGTACTTCATTGAGTTCCTTAAGGGGGAATCGTGCGGCAAATGTATTCCCTGTCGGGAGGGTTTAAACCGAATGAGTGAAGTCCTGAGTAAAATTACTCAGGGAGAGGGTAAGCAAGAAGATCTTGCAATACTGAAGGACCTGGCTGAGATTCTAAAGGATGGTGCCCTTTGTGCCTTAGGGACAGGTGCCGCTAATCCAGTTCTGAGTACTCTGCGTTACTTCAAGGATGAGTATATAGCTCATATCGACGATAAGAGGTGCCCGGCCGGCGTTTGCCGTGAGTTAATCAGGTATTCTATTGACACGGAGAAATGTGAGGGTTGTCTGAGATGCCTGAGAGCATGTCCGACGGGCGCTATTCGCGGAGAGAAAAGGCAACCTCATAAGCTTAACCAGGGTATTTGTATCAAATGTGGCGCCTGCTATGACGTATGTAAATTCAAAGCAGTGATAAAACGGTGAAAGGAGTGACCAATGGCAAAATACTGGATTGATGGAAAAAGATGGGTCGAAGTAGAAGACCCTGAGGGAGTTAATGTGGTACACTTCAAGGTAGATGACAAGGAAATCGCCGTATCAAGCGGTCAGACGATTCTTGAGGCTGTGGCACGTATGGATGGTATCGGAAATATCCCGGCTCTTTGCTATCATCCGGCAGTTAAACCTTACGGTGCCTGCCGATTATGCACTGTTGAGGTAAGCGAGGATGGAGGCTCAAAGTTTAAATTTGTGGCCGCCTGCCTTTACGAGATAAAAGAGAGTCTGATAGTAAAGACCGATACCGAAAGACTGAGAAGGCTACGTAAAGGGATAATTGAGCTTTTACTGGCAAGGTGCCCCAGCGTGAAGAGAATACAGGAGTTAGCTGTGGAGTATGGAGTTGAGAAACCAAGGTTCGTTTTGGGAGACCAGGATTGTATACTCTGCGGCTTATGTGTCAGAGCTTGCCAGGAATTAATAGGAAAGTCGGCTATAAGTCTGGTTAACCGTGGTATCTATCGGGAGGTTGCTGTTCCCTTCTATGCTTACGAACTTGAAGAGAATTGTGTTGGCTGTGGGGATTGTTCATTCGTTTGCCCAACCGGTGCTATTAAGATGGGTACTGACGGGAAACCAATACTCCCCAAGGTTAAGATTCCCTATGCTGAGGTAGAAGCTATGATGAAAAAGGTAACAGCGGCTACTTCTTGAGGCTAATATAAGGGTAAAGCACAAGAAAAGGCACAGTCAACGGACATTGGGTATTGCAGCTTTGTTTTTAAGAATTAATATTGACTTTGCCTTTTTTTTCTCAGGCACGGTGTATATTCGGCTTCATGGGTATTCTTCTATTAGCAAATATCTACTCACCAGTAACCCATTATGATAGTTCTGATCAGATTCAAGTCTATTATTTTATACTTATCCTCTTCTGGTAAATCCTTTACAGGCAAGTGACGAGGTAATACCTTCGGCTTCATTGACTAGGCTATCAGTCTTCCCAAATTTGGTAGCGACCTTAGCTACTTTGTATCGTAATCTGTTTTATTGCACCATATACAGATTGAAGGTTTAGTTTGAAATAAAGTCGGCGATTTTTATACTCCAGACATTAAATAAACCCCACAAAATCTTCGATTTTGCGGGGTTTATTGGTAGCTGGTAATTATTTCTTATAATACTGGATATACCGTTTAAGCGCGGTAGCTGCCCGGCTGCTTGAAGCAAAAACAGGAAAACCAGCTTCAGCAAAGGCTGACTGAACATCGAGGGCTAGTTTTTTAGCCTCAACAGAGATAATAAAATCTAGTACAACGACTGTTTTGTCGCGTATCTCCCGAGAGAGTTTCGTTAGGGTACTTAAATACGCTCTGACGAGTCTTTCCCTGTTTGCGGGATTAAGGTCAAATTGTATGTGCACAAGCAGTAGGTCGGTCTTGACCCAGTCTGTAACTAGTTCAATTGCTGCCTCAATTCCTTTTGCTCCAAAACGTGGCCACAGGTCAAAGGGATTCTTAAAAGAACTGCCAGCTTCACTACCGCAAACTTCTTTCAATTTTTCTTGAAGATCTGATGGCGCAAGAGGTACATTAATTTCACTATTGACACAGCTGTCTGTAGCCTGTATACCGGCACCACCGCCGAAGCCGATGATAGAAATGTTATTCCCTTTCGGTTTGGACATAAACTTGAAGAGTGCCAGCATATCAACCATCTCTTCAAGACTGTGAACCTGGATAGCGTCAGCTTGTTTCAATACGGCACTCCATACTATTTCCGAACCAGCAATAGCTGCGGTGTGCGATACTGCAGCTCGAGCTCCGGCTTCAGTAGTTCCAGCTTTCATGATGATTACAGGTTTTACCTGAGTTGCTTCTTTTAACACTCTGTAAAAACGTCGTCCGTCCTTTACTCCCTCAATGTAACCGGCGATTATCTCAGTCTCAGGGTCTTCACGAAAATAATCGATGAAATCACTTTCGTTAAGGTCGACACCATTTCCATAGCTGACTGCCTTACTGAAGTAGATACCCCGTGTTGTAGCATCCCTTATTATATAGGTACAATTCCTTCCGCTCTGGGCAAGCAAGCCTACAGAGCCACTTTCTTTAACAAAGCCATCGTCGAAAGACAGACCAGTACTGGGACAATATATACCCATACCATTTGGACCAGTAATCCTGATTACCCCTGTCCGGGCGATTTTGCTTATCTCTGATTCCAGTTGTTGTCCGGCTTTGGTTCCCAATTCACTGAAACCGGCGCTGAACAGATGAACAAGTTTTACCCCTTTAGCAACACAGTCAGAAATGAGTTGTGGCGTATTCTTAGCCGGGATAGCTGATACTACGAAGTCCACTGGTTCAGGCACTTCTCTAATATTACTGTAAATTTTCATACCCAACACTTCACCACCTGAGGGATTGAGCGGGTAGATATTACCTTTAAAGCCAGCTTCCTGAAACCGAGTTATAAAACTATTAGCGATACTAATCCCATGTGACTCACTGGAAACACCGGCGACAGCGATTATTCTGGGATGAAAAATATAATCTAGAGTTGGTT
>CAYOHA010000060.1:0-11482 GCA_964403625.1 uncultured Dehalococcoidales bacterium
TGACAGGTCATAGAAAAGGTTGAATTCGCAGTGAAGGTTAGAGCCCTGCACTATTGGTTGTAGATAAATACCTATCTCTGAAGCTGGGTAGCCGGCTTCATTAGACGTTTCGTACATTACTTTTATTAACTCTGGAAGTTTATCGTAGATGGTTAAAAAGAAGATGTCCTGACATGCTCCTTTGTAGCGGAGTTTCCAGTACGGCTCTTCAGAAGGGTGCTGGACTACTTTCAATAATTCAGCTGCAGAGACTTTACCTATTGCCGGTACTGGTTCCACTCTTATACGCTGGGCTAAGTCCATTGCATCTTCTATCTGACCTTTTACCCTTTCTTCAGGAAAATAGTCATAACCGACCAGATTATAAAAAATTATCCAGGCAGGTAAACTGTCCTTGATATCGCGGTAATCATCAGGCCATTTTTTCGCCATAATAGCTGCCAGATTAACACCATTTAAGATGAAACATTCATTGACCAACCTTAGCCTTACTAACCAGTGTGCCATATCGGCTATTTTGTCAAGATGGGAGGATCCGACTAAAAAAGGTTTTTCGAGCCTGGGAAGTATTTCGCATCTTGCCGATGCCCACGTGACAATGCCCATTGTTCCTTGTGAACCCTGAATAATCCTGTACCAGGAAGAAGTAGATGGCCCAGCAGCCTCCACTTGTGCTCCACCAGCTACCCATTGCTCTTCCAGAGTGCCCGGTCCAGCCGCGGCACCAGTTCGGAACATATCACCGGTGCCAAAAATAACCTCGACGCAGTTCAAAGGATCAGCGATATCCCAATGGTACGCTGGCATAATTACTGGCTCTCTTTCGAGCAGGCTGCCGACGACAGATTTTGCTTTGTGTGGCAGTAAAGGCATATTAAGCCTGAGTCCTTCTTTAGTGACAGCTGGAATTAGTTCACCGAAGGTTACCCCTGGTTCGAACATAGCGACTCTATTCTCGCGGTCAACCCTGATAATTTTTTTCATATCGCTCAAATCTACAATAATAGCCCCTCCGGTGCTGGGGACAGTGTCACCGCGAAAATGAGGAAACCCTGAACTCACTGGCACCAGCGGTGTTAGTGTCTCTTTAGCAAGTTTTACTATTTTCTGTATATTATCAGTATTCCTCGGCTTGACCACATATTCCGGCATGACTTTGTTAACGAAACTCATATCCTGAGAATATTTTTTTAATGCTGCCTGGTCATTGGTGATATTGTCAGCGCCGACTATTTTTACTAGTTCCTTTTCTTCAATCATTACTACCTCCTCCCATTTCCTGACTGAATTAGATAGCTTTTTTATACACTTAGTTGTCTTTAGAGTGATAGATACCTAATATTTGTAACGCATATCTCTGCTTTTCTCTGGTATTAGGAATACTATATTCTTGTCATCATACTGTCAAGTGTTATACTATGTGTTTTATCGCAATATGGTGATAATTTGGTTAAGCTGATATAATCGAGAGAAAACTAAAAGATGGGAATTAGTATGGATGATAAAATCGTTAATCGTATTAGGGATATTAGTATCAGAGTAAAGGAGAATATCGGGCGGGTCATAGTAGGTAAGGGCGAAGCTATTGAACTTGCTATTGTTGCCCTCCTCTGTGAGGGGCATGTACTCATTGAGGATATACCTGGCATCGGCAAGACAATGCTGGCAAAGTCTCTAGCTCGGTCTCTTGGTTGTAGCTTTAGACGTATCCAGTGTACTCCAGACCTTCTTCCTTCAGATGTTACCGGTACCTATATTTTCAACCAAAAGACCTCGGACTTTGAATTCAGACCCGGGCCAATCATGGCACAGTTAGTACTGGCTGACGAAATTAACCGGGCTACCCCACGTACTCAATCTGCTCTACTGGAAGCCATGCAGGAACGCCAGGTTACTGCTGAGGGTGAGACGAAGCTATTACCGCGTCCTTTTATGGTACTAGCCACCCAGAATCCTATCGAGCTGGAAGGTACCTTTCCTTTGCCTGAAGCTCAACTCGACCGGTTTCTCCTTAACATCAAGTTAGGCTATCCAACACTCGAAGATGACCATGTTATCCTAGCTCGCTTCAGGCAGACTGACCCGCTAGAAGAACTAACACCCGTAGTTTCGGCTAGTGAATTGCTTGAAATGCAAACAGCGTGCCGTGAGATACATGTCAATACCGATGTTGAAGACTATATCATCCGACTTACCCATGCCACTCGGGAGCCCAGTTCAATTCAACTTGGTGCTAGTCCCAGGGCTATGCTAGCACTATACCATGCCTCACAAGCGCTGGCGGTTCTTAGGGGGAGAGCTTTTGTCATCCCTGATGATGTAAAATACCTAGTTACTTCTGTCCTGAGTCACAGAATTATTCCCAGAGCAGAAAGTCATCTACGAGGACAGACAGCCGAAGATACCCTGAAGGGAATTATCAATTCTGTACCGGTACCTGTTGAAGAGGAAAACGGTAAAAAGGATATTTAAAAAATGACCAACCTGCTAGATGAGATGACTCTACTTAAAGATGAAGTCTCTTCATCACGTAAAGCAATCGTCACGTCTTCTAGCAAACTTTTAGGCAACTACTGGCTTGGTATCACAGTCCTGCTCCTGATTATCAGCTTATTATTACACCAGGCGCCCCTCCTTCTTATTTCACTAATATTCTTTCTGACGGGAGGTGTAGCCAGATTGTGGGAACGCTACTGCCTTACACGCGTCGAGTTCCAACGTCGCCTGAGTTCTAACCGTGTCTTCTTTGGCGAGGAAGTGGATCTCGAAATAGATATAGCCAACAGGAAACCATTACCATTACCCTGGATTCAGGTCGACGATGAATTACCTGCCGATGTAACACTTCTGAAAGGTAAAATTTCTTCATCACACCGTGAAAAACGAGTATTCCTGAATAATTTACTTTCCCTAAGCTGGTATCACAGGGTAAAACGTCGTTACACAATACGCTGCCTGCAGAGAGGTTATTTTACATTCGGACCTACACGTATTCGTTCAGGAGACCTTTTTGGCATCTTCAACCGAGAAATGGAAATCGAGAAAATGGATTATCTTATGGTATATCCAAAGATAGTGCCCCTTGAGAAGCTGGGTATTCCTTCAAGAGAGCCTTTTGGTGATATTCGAACCAGGAGGCAAATTTTTGAAGACCCAATCCTTACTCAAGGTATTAGAGACTATCAATCTGGTGATAGCCTTAAGCGAATTCACTGGAAAGCCACCGCTAGACTCGGACAATTGCAAACAAGAGTCTTTGAACCTACTACCACAACAGATATAGGAATTTTTCTCGACGTTCGTACTACGAAGCCAGCCCTCTGGGGGAGTGTCCCTGCTCTTCTGGAATTAGGTGTCATAGCAGCGGCGTCTATCTCCAATTATGCTCTGGCTGCGAGATACAGGGTAGGATTATATGCAAACCATAGGAAGCGATTTCCAGAGGAACCTATCAGGCTTCCACCCAGTCAACATACTGACCAAATGTTGCATATACTTGAAGCTCTGGCACAAATTGATATATTCGAGACTGTGCCTATAGCTAAACTTGTCCAGAATGAAAGCCAGAATTTAGCCTGGGGAAGCACCATAGTAGTGATAACAGCCATGCCAACTGACGCCCTTTATTCGACTCTGCTCAATATGAAAAGAGGGGGACGAAGGGTCGTATTAATAGTGGTGGGAGGTACTGAACCATCAATAATGAAAGATATCTTGACTGTGTACCATATTAAGGAAGACATTGCCTGGAGTGAACTGGAGATGTTATCAATAAAAGGTGCCTGATTTTTTTTAGGTGTTTGACCATTGAGTGAATCTGGTGATCTAAGGTAAATATTTTACATAAAATAAGAGAAACTAAAGTGAAAGCCTTTTTATCCCGCGTAACAAATTTAAACTGGGTAGCCAGCATTTTCTTGCCACTAATGGTAATCATTATGGAAGTGCTCTGGGTCTATCCTTGGCTTGTCTGGGTTGGGAAATGGCAAGCGTTTGACTGGCAACGCACGCCCCTGAATCTCTTATCGCTTGTTGTTATTCTCGGGATATCCTTCATTATTACCAGATTTCGATCCACCAAGAGACCTGCAGTATTATGGATTAAACTGGGTTTATTAATGGTAATTATTTTTGTTATCATACGGATGGAATATGGTACCGGATTCAATCTTCTGAGCGGACAGTGGTTTAGCCACGCTGCCCAGCTTTTTATAGATAGTTTTTCCCACCCTCATCCCATTAATCTGGCGATAATTGCCTTAGTATATCTTTGCTGGCGGGGTATACGACTGGGGAACTCACCTCTTTTATTCGATGATGTTTATCGTTATTTTCTGGTTGGTCTTATCGCCCTGGTGTTGCTCGTTATTGTTTGGACGGCCACAATGGGACTTGGCTCTCTTGGCAGTCTAGCGTCCACTGTAGGTCTTCAAGTCACAGGTTTTTTCTTATTTGGATTAACAGCTCTGGCTCTTGGTAACTTAAAGGTGGTACAGAGAAGATTACTACGTGAAGAAATGACACCGCTTTCCAATCGCCGCTGGATTGGCATCTTGTTAAGTGTAGTGGTAGGTATCGTACTACTTAGTATTGGTATTTCAAGTATCTTTTCTCCCGGTTTAGTTGCGGCATTAATGCGGCTGTTCGACTTTGTTTTTAACATATTTAGTCATATTTTGTATTACATTTATATTCCGATCAGCTATCTAGTTCAAGGAATATACTATGTAGTATTGTTTCTAATAAATCTAATACGTGGCCGTAATCCTTTTGAAATCGAGACACCGGAATTCTTTGAGCCCGAAGAGTTACCAGAAGCCATCGCCAGACAAGCAGGCGGTATCGATATTGTACTGATTCTTAAGTGGGTATTTCTTGTTTTCATTATTGTTGGTGTAATTTATCTTCTCACCAAAGCGATTTCCCGTTTCCGTTCCTTTCAGGAAGAGGGAGAGGTTGAGGAAGTTAGTGAGTCACTCTGGAGCTGGAAAGGTTTTAGGGCAGACTTACATCTATTCTTGAGTATGCTTTTCAATCGTTGGCGCCTTAGGAGAATGCAGAAAGATTCAGGCTCCTTGGTGCCAAGTTGGTACCTGGAAGATGATACACAGACTATTCTAAATGTACGTGAGATTTACCGTCGTCTTCTATGGTCGGCGTCTCACTCTGGGATAAAGCACCGAAATCACGAAACGCCCTATGAATACTCAAGAAGATTAAGCCGGACTGTGCCTGATAGTAGTGAGCAGTTAGGCGAGCTTACTAACCTATACGTTAATGTCCGGTACGGTGATATTGAAGTCAAGAATGAGAAATTAGAATACGCCAATGCCCTTTGGCGATTCATCCGCAGGTTACTACAGAGACCTGAGAAAGATGATTCGGGCAAATAGATTTTTTTAATTGTAAAAAGATTATTTTGCATAAAAAATAATATTGAATTTCATAAAAAAATAGTATACTATACAAACTTAAAATATGATAATCAAGACACTCGACATTAAGATTTTGATCAATTGAGGAATTTCAGGATGACTAGAAGGTGGATATTAATAGGTAGCAGGCTAATCTCAATAGGTTTACTCTCAGCTATCCTTCTGATGGAAGCAGGGTGTGCTGGGACGGTATCAAGCCGAACGCCTTATTCTAATGTAGATCCTTTTACTACTGACCATATTGCGACAGTACGCATTCTAATAAGTGAAGAGGATTGGAAATCTTTAACCACTAATGCCTACTCAAAAGAGTATTATAAGGCAGATTTCTGGTTTGATAATGAGATGGTACCGGATGTCGCCGTCAGAACTAAAGGTAATGCTTCGCTAATGGAGACCGTCCACTGGAAGAGCCCCCGCTTTCCGCTCGCGATTGATTTTAATTTATTTAACCGGGAACGTACCTTCCATGGTATGCAAAAGGTGCATTTCAATAATGGCTGGAGCGACCCTACCCTCCTCCGTGATGTCATTTCCTACGAAATTTTCGCCAAGATGGATGTTCCCTCACCACGCGCCTCTCTGGTTGACCTCTGGGTCAATGATAGGCATCTGGGGGTGTACACTATGGCGGAAGCGGTGGACAAGTCTTTCCTCCGGCGCCATTTTGCCAATCCCAACGGCAACCTGTACAAACCCGAGGTAGTCTCAGCTCGCCTGGATTGGACTGAGAAAAATGCTTATCAAAGTATTACATTATTCGGCAGGCCACAGAGCCGACAGGATGAGGATCCACTCGCAAGAATAAATATTGGTGGAGGACCACTTCTCGACATTCTTAAAGCCATGGATGCAGAGGATACAATCCCGGCTTTCGAATCCATTGCAAAATCGCAAATTCCTATTACTTCACCGGGTGTACTGCCGAGTAACCTTCTCGAAGGTGCCGGGCTTAAGACCAATACCAACAATCCGAACTACTCAGGCTTATTAAAATTCCTTGATATCCTCAATAATGAGCCTGACGAGACTTTCCCGCAGGAAATTGAGAAAGTGCTGGATGTGGATGAAGCGCTACGGTTTTTTGCTGTATCCGCCTGTATCGTACACCTGGACAATTATATTGGCATCGGGCACAACACTTATCTATATGAGATTAATGGCAAGTTTTCACTTATCCCTTGGGACCTGAATATGACCTTCGGTACCTTTAATGGCGGTATCCGCAAAGATGGTATTATTAATTATTATATCGACGAACCGACTGCCGGCCCGATGTATAGATTTCCCCTCGTTAATCGATTGCTATCTTACCAGCCATACCTGGAAAAATATCGCAGTTACATGCAAGAATTGCTGGATGGACCGTTTTCTCTTGATGTTGTTCTGCCACGTCTTGATAAGTTGATCGAACTGGTGCGACCCTATGCCAAGGCAGATACCGAGATGTTCTACACCTACGAAGACTGGGAGCGGTGCCTTACCGAGGACTTGAGACCGCCAGATGTGTTTGAAGGTTGGCAGGCGGGAGGACCATCGCCGCAAATGCCCTTCTTTATTTCCAGTAAGGAGACTGCCTGCCTTCGTCAAAATTTCGGTGTGAGTAGCCTGTACGAGTTATTGGGCCGCACTTTCAGGCCTGACGAGATCGATAAGCTTAAGGAATGTCTTACTGATGAAAATTACCACCTGCTGATGCAGAATTTATTCGGACCGCTTGAAGCCCCTCAACCCCCGCGCCAGCCCGGTTTCGGTCCGAACTCGCTTGGTTTAAGGACAACTATCATTGCTCGGTGGGAATCTGTCCGTCAACAACTTAGCGGGGAGAGACCTAGTGGTTCCGGATATGGTTTCGGTAATGGCGGCAGCATGTGGCTAGCGGATTTGTTCGCCGTTCCCAAATAATGGAATAAACCGGAGGGAATTGAAATAAAAATTTCTAATGTTTTGAAAAAAATAGCCAATCAGCCTCCTGTAGAACCAGCACAGCGATTCGAACGGAAGTTTTTTATTTTGCCAAAGAACTTGGGCTTTGCATATACACTCCTGAGGCAGATCTGCCGTCCGGATAAGGAATATCCTGAAGGTCTGGTCAACAGTCTGTATTTTGATACTAATGACCTTGACCAGTACGAAAGGTCGGCTTCCGGTGAATACAGAAAAGATAAGGTGCGTATTCGCTGGTATGGTGAGATTAGTTATTCTCAAGAAACGGTACCCGTATATCTGGAACTTAAAACGAGGCAGGGCTTTGCCAGTAGTAAACAGCGAGAGAAATTCCTGGTACCGGCGAAAAGCCTTGAGCTGGCTAATCTGGGTAGTGGAATTGTCCCCAAAACAACACTCATTGAGACTATCGCCAGATTCGGCTATTACCCCGAAAAACCGCTTAGACCAATCATCAAGATATCATACTGGCGTTACCGGTTTAATGAAATGGTGACCGGGATGAGAGTATCTTTCGATCATAGTATTCGATCCACGATGATAGCTCCGGACCTAGGTTATGGTGAGCGCGAACTTCAACTTTCTGGAGGTGTTATCGAGGTAAAGGGACCAACTCTGGAATTACCCGTAACCCTAAGGAGAATAAAGCTACTGGATACGGATTGGAGCCGGTTCTCAAAATATAGTTACTGTATTGATTCACATTTGTCAGACCCTGGTAGTTTAGCAAGATTCTGGCCATCGGGAAAAATGAACGAACCTTAGAAGGAGGTAATACTGCGTGGAAGAATTTATTAATTATATTAAAAGTTTACAATCTCCCTTAACCATCCCCGAGGTTATTGTAGCCATCGGATTTTCTATAATAGCTTCTATCGTTGCCTACCTGATGTATCAAATGTTTTACGGATCAAGGTATATAGGTGCCGGAGTACATCGTACCTTTATCATCGGGGGACCAGCTATTACAGCTCTATTTCTTGGTATACAGGTCTCCATCCCACTTTCACTAGGACTTCTTGGTGCATTATCATTCGTCCGTTTTCGAACACCAGTAAAAGACCCAGCGGAAATCGGCTTTCTCCTTCTGTTAATTGCTTCCTCTATCGGGGCAGCAACTAATAACTACCTGGCAACAGGCATTCTTTATGCTATTGTGTTTGTTGCTCTGGGTATTCAATGGCTAACACGGAACAGGTTCACACTATTTAGCCGTGGTAATCTGATGATTTCAGTTGATCAGGCTTCCTTTCCTGCTATTGAGTCAAAGCTAACTGTCTTTCTTAAAGAGCGTCTCTATGGTTTAAGGCTTGTCACTATGTCTGTACTAGAGGATAAGGTAAGTCTTAATTACCAGTACCGACGCAAGGCGGACTTTAACTGGACAGCCTTTACCAGTGACCTTAATCAGGTAACCGCTCCGGGTAAGGTCGAGATATTCATTGGGTAATAAGACTGGTAGTATTGATCAATAGTTCAAGAATAATGGTTTAGCTGCTTGGGTGATAAAGATACTTTTGATATCAAACGGTATACCAAACTGGATAGACCAGTATTACAAAAAGGATCTACTTAGCTTTGTGAACTGTCTGGCTAGAACTGTAAGACTCATCAATAACCATTTTTCCTATTCCGGTTAATAATAGCGCAATCTGGGGCTTCAATGTCCGGACTATCGAATAAAGAAAAACTCAGGTTATTTTCATTGGATGAAAAATTGAGGGCAGAAGCCGGCCAACTTCTGGAAGAATCTGATATTGGCGCCATTATTCGACAGGAAGGGTTCAAACCTGTGGGCTCCTATGTTATGCGTACTATGACTTGGCGCGACCTTGACTTTGAGCGAACAGATGACAACCCCAGCTGGGAACAGCACTGGAAACTAGGAGTGAAACTCTCACACATAGATCAAATCTGGGGCTTTAGATGCATAGATGCTTATCATGATCCGCGTAAACCAGGTGACAGTGGATTTTACTGGGGACTACAGATAGCTAGCCTACTTAGTGGGGAAACCTGGAAAATCGATCTCTGGACAGCAAGAGCTGAAGAATTTGAACTCGCTTCTCCCAAGCGGTCCTTGTGGGAGAATAGACTGACTGAGGATAAACGGTACTCAATTCTTTCCATTAAAGAAGCTATCTGGAATTTACCCGAATATAGGCAAAACCTTTTATCGGTACATATATATGAAGCTGTGCTCGAATATGATATAGAAAACATAGAAAAATTTTGGGAATGGTGGAAAAAGAGATACAGAAAATAGCGGTAAAAATTTTATATATAATTTGACGAATACAGCTTAATCCACTAATAATATTTCCAGATAATATATTTTATTAGTAAGGAAGAAGTATTGAGATGGATATTAACTTCACCGAAGAGCAAGAGATGTTACGGGCTTCGGTTCGTGATTTCCTGGAGAAGGAGTGCACTGAGAGTGTACTTAAAGAAGTGGAAACAAGCGGGCTGGGCTATGCTCCAGACCTCTGGAAAAAAATAGCCGACTTAGGATGGTTGGGGCTTGTCTACCCTGAGCAGTATGGCGGCTTTGCGATGAATTTTATTGACCTTGCTGTTATCTATGAAGAGTTTGGCAGGGCGTTGTTCCCAAGCCCGTATCTATCCACAGTAATACTATGTGGATTGACTATTCTCGAAGCCGGCAGCGAAGTGATAAAGTCTGAAATCCTGCCCGGTATAATTGAAGGAACTGAAATCATCGCTCTCGCGATGAGTGAGCCAGAATCAAGTCTGGAAGGTATATCTTGGAGCCCTGAAGATGTAACAATTATCGCCAAGAAAGATGGCGGTGGCTATCTCCTCAATGGTGTCAATCTATTTGTCTATGATGCTAATATTGCCAGTAAATTACTGGTCCCCGTTAGAACAAAAGCTGGTGGCTATTCAGAGGATGGTATTACACTGTTTCTCGTCGATGTTGATAGCCCGGGTCTCAGTATTGCGCGACTGGCTACCCCTGCTGGTAACAATCAGTGCGAGGTCATTTTTAAAACTGTAAGTGTTTCTAGGGAGAACATTGTCGGTGAGCTGAACTGTGGTTGGGCACCACTATACCGGTCTATGCAAGTCGCTACTGTTATGATGTCTGCCCAAATGCTTGGAGCTGGGCAGCGCTTGCTAAAACTATCTGAGGACGATTACATCACACGCAGTCAATCTGAAATACCCGGTGAAGTAGACAAGTACAACAAAGAATTCCTCAATCGTCTACAGCAAGATGTTGGCGGTTGTCGGCAGGCAATCTATCAGGCGGCCAGGAAACTTACCGAGGGCGAGTTAGACGACTTTACCTCGATTTTAAGTAAAGGCTGGAACAGCTACATTCGATAAAAAAGCCTGTTAGCTATTACCCCTTTACTTATGCAGGTATACCGGATATGGGAGTTTTAACTCTTTTTCCCGCTTTCCTGTGGTATTTCTTGGTGTACCCGTTTAGCAGTTTTAAGAAATAGTGGCAAGGAGAACTTAGCCGAGGCCGGAAAGGAGGAGCGGGAGAGAAAGCATTCTTCTGTCATAGTCTCGGAGAGAACGTAATACACTGATGGATCAGTGCCAAATCCCGGGTGAAGCTGAAAAGCTCCTTTCTGGCTTATCATTTTTGAGACTTCACTCTCAGGATCGTCAAGATCGCCGAAGAATCTGGCTTTAGCAGCACAGATGTTAACGCAAGCAGGTGTTGCATCCCAGTCTACACCTGGTTTCAGTCCCTTCTTTATGCCCTCGTCGATTCTATCTTTACAGAAGTCGCACTTAACAACAATATCATTTTTCAGAGGAAATAACGTCTCGCCAAGTTTCTCATATTCGGTCGAGCCCTGGCCTGGGAAGTATTCCTGCCTGCCAGAGAAAAATGTTCGTATCTGATAAGGGCAGGCATCCACACAGTTTTTACAGCCGATACATAGTTCCTGGTCAACCCAGACTATCCCATCCTCGCGCTGTCTCGTGGCATTAGTTGGACAGGAATCCACGCAGGCTGGTTCTTTGCAGTGATTGCATAATACAGGATATACGTGCTTTATTACGTTGGTATCTAAACCGGTTTCTGAAAATATAAGTTTTCCCCATGTCATACC
>CAYOHA010000061.1:0-11427 GCA_964403625.1 uncultured Dehalococcoidales bacterium
CTAAGCAGCGGGTCGTGGGTTCGAATCCCTCCAGGGACGCCAGATTCTGAAGCTAAAATAAGCCCTAGACTGAATAGAGGTCTAGGGCTTATTCATTATATGGCACTAATTTGGCACTAATTCACTTCTGTAATATTTCTGCTAGCTCTTTATCCAGTGTTGAATCTTTCTTCAAGATTTCATCAAAGTCTCTGGCAGCAGCTTGTTGAAGTCCCGGGGCTACATGTGAGTAGGTGTCTAGCATGGTGCTAATAGTTGAATGACCAAACCTCTCCTGGACTACTTCAGGGTGTACTCATTGCTTAAGTAGAATTGTAGCATGAGTGTGTCGGGCATCGTGAAGGCGGATACCTTTTAGCCCGCACTTTCGGATTAATTTTACCCAGGCATGAATTATACTATCCGGCAAATACGGGCTTCCGTCCCAATGGCTGAATACCAAATCATTGTCTGTTATCGGCGGGAGTTGCAAAGATTCCCTCATCTTCTCCTGCGCTTCCCGGTATTCTTCGAGAACACCCACATTAGATGGCGACATAGCTACCTTAATCCGTGGATTTTCTTAAGGCATACATCTCTTCAGTCTTTGCGAGGATTCCTTCACAAAGTGAAGGACGACGAAGCAATCCGTGAAGGGGATGTTTCTATATACAATTTTACTGTAAATGCAGGAGGTGCTAGCAAATAACCCTGTTTAAAGCCCACCCCATCGGATTACTTCGCCTCCCGACTATGTCGGGATGGTCTCGTAATGACACCCTTGAGGTGACCTTTTTAGGCTCGAATTCACGGATTACGAAAGATTATGTCTTGTTGACTCTTGATAAAAAGTGTATTATTGCTATACTCAAAAGAGCTTGGTTTTGATGAGATTGATTTTCTTTCTAAAGATTGGAGAGGTAGGTTAAAAGGGTAAATAAGCAGATATCAAAGGAGTAATAATGAATAAGGCCGTAATGTTTTCTAGTGAAGGGCTGAAGTGCTGTGGCCTGCTTTACTTACCTAAAGGAGAAGAGCGGAAAAAGCAGTCCCCGGCCATAATAATGGCTCATGGGCTTTCAGGAGTTAAAGAGCAAGTACTTCCTCAGGTTGCAGAAAAATTCGTGGATGCCGGTTTTGTGACTGTTGTCTTCGATTACCGTTTTTTCGGTGACAGCGAAGGTGAACCTCGTAACCAGGTATTTCCACTTGAGATGGTAGAAGATTATAGAAACGCCCTCACCTGGGTTTCAGAATTACCGGAAGTTAATCCGAAGCGAATGGGCATCTGGGGGACTTCTCTCAGTGGCGGTATTGCTCTTTATGCGAGTACATTCGACAAGCGAGTAAAAGCCGTAGTTGTCCAGGTTCCGGCGATGTTTAATCCAGTAATCCGTTTTACGCGGAGTCCAGATGCCTGGGCTAATGATAGTAACCTAATATCACAGGATCGTATCGAGCGCTTCAGGACAGGAACCATTAACTATATTAATATAGTAGCACTGCCGGGACAACAATGCGCTTTACCTGGAAAAGAAGCTTATGATTTTTTCATGTCAACGAAGGAAATAGCTCCGAACTGGCGAAATCAGATGACGGTAGAGTCGATAGAGAAAATGAGGGAGTTTGATGTAATCAGTTCTATTGAATTGCTTTTTCCGACTCCAGTAATGTTTATACCTGCTGAGAATGACAGACTTATCTCCATCGAATCCATCTCCGCGGTTTACGAAAAGTTATCAGGACCAAAATTTATGGTTCCTTTGCCTATAACTCACTTTGAGATATATAGAGACCCTTGGTTATCAAGGGCAGCTGATCTTGCTATTGATTGGTATAGACAGCACCTGTAACCTTCATTCCAGTATATGGATCATGTAGGGAATAGGTTTAAGAATATCATGAGTAAATTTTGATACATGAGTGACTTAAGGCCCAAGTCAAAGAATGGTCTGACCTGGTGGTGATTGAAGCCTACAAGAGTAAACTATTACGAGACCCTTTCATAACAACCTGAGCAGAGAATCTCGCAGTTAGAGAGTACATCGCCACCGGAGATGTTAATGTGATGAGCTTCCCATCCGCCTTGTCCTGAGCGACCTTTATTCTTCCACACTAACGGCTTGCAACACGGGGTACGAAAATGAGTGTGTTCCCGGCTATTGCACTCACACTGCTCACCAGACCGCTCCCACGCCTGCTTTATTACGTCATCAGGGAACGCCATGTTACACCTCCTTCGTATATCAGGTCATAAACCCAAACTTCTCACCTCATTGGTGCCGATATAATGCCAAGTGTAGCATATCGCACTGTATTCAACAACTTAACAAACCTAAGTTGTACATCCCGTCATTTTGTGTGGTTTTATTTAGCACTATTGTAAATGTGTTACTCCTCTGACATATGCGCGGCTAGCGGGGATTTAGTTTTATAGGGTGACTCGCAAAAGCGTCTACATTAGGTGATGCCGGCATCATGAATATGGTGGGGAGGGAAATCAATAGTAATGCCGCTGAAGCCAACATAACCACATAAAATGCCCGATGCACATCACCCATAGCATGGATAACAACGGTTGCTATAGAAACACCGAAGGTGCTACCCAAACTGCGGAACATGCCCCTAAGGCCGGTAATCGTGGCTACTTTATCCGGCATAAGCTCTATACAAGCATTATTAGCAGCTGGTGTGGCGGTACCGTGCCCAACACCGGCAATACCTACGATAAGGAAAAGCAATAAAGTGGAACCTATATGAAGTCCACCTATATCGATACTCTGAGGCTGTAACGCGAACAGGATAAGGTTGACCGTGACGATTAGCGTACCTATCAGGATAGGCCAGCGGTACCCCCATCTTAACAGGAAAAAGCTGGTCAATGTTGAAGCTACCATCATGGCAATAGACCTCGGAGTTAAAAGAATGCCGCTTTGCAGGGTAGACATATTATAGATTGACACAGCATAGAAAGGAATCAGGGAGAAAATACCCAGGGCGCAAATACCGTAAACCAGGTTGTAGGCGTTTGCCGCCAAGAACGGTTTTTTCTTCAGTAGCTCCAGGTCAATAATCGGTTCTTTCGCCCGGTGCTCCCAGAACAGAAAGACTACTATCAGAACGGCACCAAAGGTAAAGAACAGGCCGACGAGTAGCCAGGATATCCCGGTTTCGACGTTTCCAAGCTGAGTTAGACCGAACATGAAAGCAAAGATTGAGCTAAAGAGTAGGCCGGCACCAGTAAAGTCGACGCTGGTTCTGGAACTCTTGCTGTTAGTTCCGGCTTTTATCAGCATCTTAGACAGTACGAGAACGATAACTCCCAGTGGGACATTGAACCAGAAGACGGATCTCCAGCCAAATAACTCCACCAACCAACCGCCGATGTTCGGTCCGATTATCGCCCCGATGGGAAAGATGCTCGAAAAAAGCCCGATGAAACGCTGCCTCGCCTCCGGAAACTCATCGCTCACGATTCCGGCGGCACAGGGCATAAAACCTCCGCCACCGATAGCCTGTATCACCCGGGCGCCAATCAGCAAGTAGACATTAGGAGCTAAAGCGCAGAGTATCGAGCCGATCGAAAAAAGAAGTGTATACACGATAAACGCGGCCCTTCGACTGAATATCTCGCTCAACTTTCCGGACAAAGGCATGACGATAGTCTGTACCAGCTGGTAGGCGGTCAATATCCATCCCGCTAGAACCAGCGTGGTGTTCAGGTCAGAAATTATCACCGGGAACGCGACAGAGGCAGAGGAATTGCTTATGGAAGCCAGCAGCAGGGCCAGACCGACGACGATAAAGACTACATATCTACGCATATTATTTATTAAGCTTTTAAAATATCCTTCTATACTGCTTTTTGCAGGGTCTCTTCGCTATCCGATATCAGTTTCGATTTCCAGAGGTCCGGTGCGAATAAAGAGACCACGATTGTCAACAGGAAACAGGAGATGCCCATAATAGTAACCGCCCAAGGACCGCCCAGATAGTTGGCTAGCATCCCGGCGATAAGGCTGCCGAGGGGCATCAGCCTGCGGTTCAGCAGATAAAAACCGATTCCTAAAGAATCGAAGGTGTGAACCTTCCGTAGAAATTGTCCGAAATCGAACATTAAAGTAATTTGCGACTGTCAGTAGACGGACGTAGTGTCTTTCTAAATCCTATCAATAGTTAATCAAACTGTCGTCTATTCTTTCCAGCACTGTTGATCGGTAAATTAGTCAACATTAGCTATCTCCAACAGGCTTTCGATTCGCCGAATGGTCTATGTCTGGGCGTTAGTACCAGGCGTAGAGTAGACATCCCGGATTTCCTCTTCGTAGACTTCGACTGTCTGGACTAGCGAGGCAAGCCCCCGGGCGAGAGTGGATAGCTCATTCACGCTCATGCCAGCCAGCACCCCGGAGATATAACCCCACCTTCTTTCCCTTAATTTGTTTAAAAGTTCTTCCCCTTTGTCCGTAGCCCGGAGCAACAACATACGACGGTCTTCAGGATTCTCAGTACGGCTGACCAGTCCTTGCTTGACAAGCCGGTCTACTATGCCAGTAACGTTGGTCGGGGTAACTCTAAGTGCTGCCGCTAGAGTACTTAAGTTAGTGGTCCCGTGATGGCTTATGAAAAACAAACTCTTTAATTGAGGAAGGGTGACATCCAGTTCCATCCATACGTCGACTTCATATTGCCTTCTAGCCCTGTCCACTATCCGTTGGAGCTCTATAATTTTTTCGATTAGCTCCTTTTTCTCCATTATTCATTGTTACCTTAATTATGAATATTACTTTGACATTATAATCAATATTCACTAAAATATCAAAGTCACTTGGTTTTGCCGGAAATAACTGGAACAATAAACAGAGATTAGTCGCCGGGACGGAAGTGATCCTTCCGTTCCCATGTTTTTATACCCACCTTAATCAACATAGCAATAGAAACCAAAACTATACATCGTGAAATAGGATTGTTGACTTGGATATTAACGATAAAATACACACCCAGCAAGATATATCAACATAAAGAGATAAGGGCAGAGATATTATAGGAACCAAGCGATTCAGGCAGGACTGGACTCAGGGTAGTATTTTAAAGAATTTGCTGTTGCTTTCTTGGCCAATGACTGTTACCCAGACAGTGATGTCTCTTGGTCCCACCATTGACATGATATGGGTGGGCAAACTAGGTGCTGCAGCAGTCGCCGGCGTTGGTGTTTCTGGTATAGTCGTCCAACTCGCCCAGGGGGTCATGATGGGTTTTACCACCGGAATGCGTTCCCTTATCTCCCGTGCTATAGGTGCCCAAGACACGCAAAGTGCAAATCGGGTGGCTCAACATGCAGTAGTTGTTACCGCAATTTATGCCATTCTTATGGCAATTATCGGTCATTTCTTCGGTGAGAAAATTGTATCGTTCGTTACATCTGACCCGGAAATTGTCAATATAGGGACAATGTACCTGCGCATCCAATTTATAGCTGGGGGGACGATAATCTTCCGCATGATGATGGATGCTATTATGCAGGCTTCGGGGGATTCTGTGAATCCGATGTGGATTGCTCTCGTATATCGACTTTTCCACATAGCTCTTTGTCCCTTCCTCATCTTTGGCTGGTGGATTTTTCCCGAGCTTGGCGTTCGTGGCGCTGCTTACACAAGTATCATAGCTCAGGGTCTCGGTGTTATACTTGGTTTAAGAGTACTCTTTGGTGCCAGATCACGGATCAGGCTGAGCTTCAAAGGATTCCATTTTGACATGAGCATAGTCTGGCGTATTATCCGTATTGGTTTTCCGGCTTCCATTTCCGGTGTACAGCAGAATCTTAACCAGTTCTTTCTTCAGATATTTATAGCGGTGTTTGGTGGGGCTGCAATAGCGGCACACGTCATTATCCAAAGATTAAATATGTTCCTTTTTATGCCAGCGATGTCTTTCGGGGCAGGGGCAGGTGTGCTGGTGGGGCAGAATTTGGGTGCCAAAAAGCCGGAAAGGGCGGAGAGGAGTGCCTGGCTGGCAGCAGGACTTGTGGAGGCTTTTGCCATAGTTGTCTCGCTTATATTATTCATCTGGGCTGCACCAGTTGTTCGGCTTTTCAATAACGACCCTGATATGGTGGCATTAGCCACTCAGTTTGTACACATCGCCGTATGTGGTTGGTTTGTTATGGGTTTCCAATCTGTGCTGATGAACTCTCTACAGGGTGCCGGTGATACCATGCCAACGATGATTATTAGTGTTATCACTACTTGGCTTATCACGATGCCGCTGGCATACTTTCTACCGAAATATACCAGTTGGGGTATCATGAGTATACGCTGGGCAATGACTGCTAGCACAATAGTAGGGGCACTAGCAATGGTTATCTATTTCCACACTGGTAAGTGGAAAACACGGAACGTTTAGCCCCATTCTAATAAAGCAGTAGTTTTCCGTAGTCTCATAGGTGTGCCCCCGTTTGTGTGGCAAACAATAGGCTCAAAAGCCTAAGTTTGCGGTGCTAACCAGCTTCGGACCCGGACGCGTTAAGATCAATCCCCCATTTACTTTGTCACTGCCATGAGAATTCAATTGGCCCTTGTGCTTATGAACTGGGCCGGACTCCTAAAATAACTTGCACCTGAATTTGCTTGCCATCACGCAGGATAGTTAAGTAAACTGATTGGCCGACAGATCCTGAGCGAGCTAGAAAGGTGACAAGGTCATCTGAACTCTTCACCACTTGTTCGTTGTAGGCAATGATCACATCCCCTCCAACAAGCACTTGTTGACCGTTGATAGTCACCTGCTTTTGACTTGCCTTGAGGCCAGCTTTATCAGCAGGACTATCTGCTGTGACTGTCTCCACTAGTACGCCATGCTGATTGGTTGGCAGATTCAAGAGGTCGGTGGCACAAGATCTTGCTAGTTTGCGGTACAACTTGGAATCTATGAAATAAGAGCAATGTATTTCGCCCTAATTCGCTGGTTTGAGTAAATTTTGTGACCTGCCCTCCCCTGGAACGACACAAGTTATAACCTTATAAAAAAGGAGAATAATTGTCCAAAGAAAAGTATCTATAAAATCCAGCAGAGGGATGCCCATGGTTTCATTCTCTCAAAATTGAAATATTTCAAGGAAAAACACTTTCACTACTCTCATCTCTAATAATTAGGAAAAGCCTCCCCTATATGAAGACTAAAGATACGGTTATATTTTTGTACGTGAATTTGATTATTAAATTTAATAAATAATCTCTTCTTACTATTTACCTGCTTTATTACTCGTTCTTAATACAATCTTATGATAGAAATTACTATAGGTTATTAGTCAATATCAGGAGGTATTCTCAGGATACTATCCACCTCCTCCAGGTCAAACCACCACTTCTCATTTGATTTAGCTTTCTCGGGCTTAAGCGCTCTCGATGCTTTTATGGCAATTCGCCTCGCAAGGCTAGAACGCTGCACAGACCATCGAACTAAACCATGTGGCAGCGTATTGGGTTTTGTCCAGGGGCATACCTTGATGCATCTACCACAATATGTCCCTTTCTTGTTAAGTACCCTGAAGCTATGACAAAGTTTTTCATTAAGCTTCCAGGTTTCATAACCATTATGAATCACTTTATTACCATTGGGAATAGCTTTACTGGGGCAAAAATCAGCACATATTTGGCAATGTTGGCAAAAATCTTGAAGACCGAAATCGACTGGTTTGTCTGGTAATAATGGCATGTCAGTGAGAACTGCTGCCGCTTTATAATACATCCCCAGAAAAGGACTGAGTATCAGACCGGCCCGACTTACTTCGCCAACACCAGACCATAGAAGAAGAGGGGCAAAGAGAACACGACAGCCTTCAAGCACTCTGGAATGTCTGCAGGGCAACCTTTGCTATTCTCTCTTTGAGCTTGGCTGCACCGACCCGCGACTGGATAAAGCCTATGAATTGATGGCGCGTATCGTGACCGGGGAAGGCATCGCCCCTATGACGGATAGGAAGGCGTCGTTACGCTACTACTCTGGTGATCTGTGCGGACCCGGTTTTGCCTGCGGCGGGACATATAGAAAGCCCTGCGCCTGGGGAGCGATAAAGATAATGCTCGCGTTCGGTAAGTTGCCTTCGGAGAAAAAGACACCAATGATTAATCGTGCGATAAAAATGGGTATCGACTTTCTTTTCAGCAAGGACCCCGCCATGGCCGATTACCCCATTGGCTACAGCTCAAAACCTACCGGCAAGCCAAGCACCAACTGGTGGAAATTCGGCTTCCCCAATTTTATGGTTTCCGATATCCTGCAAAACGCCGAAGCACTAGTCAGTCTCGGCTACGGCAAAGACCCGCGGCTGGCCAATGCCCTACAAATCATCCGTGATAAGCAGGACGACCGTGGAAGCTGGCTTATGGAGTATAACTATACCGGTAAAACGTGGGGAGATTTCGGCCCCAAAAAGCAACCGAACAAGTGGGTAACCTTGAGAACGTTACGTGTGTTGAAGCAGGTTGAACTACAGAAACCTAAGTAGACATCTGCAAATGATTTCAACGATAATACCTTTATAGATAAATAAAAGGCTCTCCGGCGTCTGAAAAACAAACTGGAATTCCCCCCAGAAGTGGCTGCAGCCAATTTGCCATCTCCTTCATACCGGGTTCCTCACTCCTTTCATGCCCGACAACAATCATGGCTTTATTGAAGTCCAGAGCGGCAGCGTCACGAACATAAGCGCATAGTGTCCATTCCGTAATTTCGCCACAGATCATTACATCCAGCTGCTGGTCATTCATCAATTTGGCTGGCATTTCTTCCTGACCGAGACCAAGGCTTCCGCCACCAACCAAAATGCCGACTCGGCTGCATCTCATTTCTGGATTGCCAACTACCCGAGTAACCTTCATATCAAGCGTTTTCTTTATAAAGCCAACCAAATTAGTCACCGAGGTTGGAGGAATCGAGTAACAATGCGGTTGTGGGAATTCTTTCTCAAGATAATCTGTCCACCCCAGGTTTTTCAATAATCCGGAATAGATCAGGTCATTATTTCCAATATGCATATGATCATGGTATCGCCAGATTGATATCTTATTATCGTCGATTAAAGCTTTTTTCTGGCGATAGACCGGATCAGCTTTCAACCAATCTGTCTTGTCTAAACCGGTAAAATAGGTTGGTTCGTGGGTGATTATCAGGTTGCAGCCCATTGCGACTGCTCGACTTATTACGTCAACGGTTGCCATAAAGGTTGTAACAACACCGGTGACCTGATAATCCCAGTTGCCTTCGATTAGCTGGTCACAAGTTTTTTCAAATTTCCTTCCGCCATTTACCCTCAGGATAACCTCGATTACTTCTCCTACATTCATTCTCGTAGCCTCCAAATCACTTAATTATATATTCATACCAAATTCTGATTATTCCCATCCGGTGCGTAATACGTATATCGGGAGAAGGGGTTAACAATCTTGATCTATTTTCACCCTGATCGTTAATCGCCATCCTTGACAAAGCCATTGTTAACACAATTATTGATATCATTTTATCACCTTAAAACAATTTTACAAGCTAGAGAGAAGTTCAACAACGTAGCTTCCTTATTTCGGCAAGAAAGTCTATAATCAAAAATTGACTTTATCTAGCACGTGGCTGGACAGCTAGCTAATGAATTCGAGAAGGTAATGTTATGAAAGACAAGGTTTACGGTGGCATTGAAACGGGAGGGACGAAGGTTGTCTGTGCCCTTGGCACAACGCCGGATAACCTTATAAAAATCCAGTTCACTACAACCAGTCCTGAAGAAAGCATCGGGAAGGCAATTGATTTCTTCAAAAGCAATATTCGTCTAAAGGAACTCGTTGCTATTGGTATCGCTTCCTTCGGACCCCTTGATCTTGATAAAAGCTCTTTAACCTATGGGTATATTACCACCACCCCAAAAGAATCATGGTCTAACATCAACATTGTCCAGAAGATCCAAAATCAAATCAGTGTGCCCGTAGCTATTGATACTGATGTAAACGGCGCCGCCCTTGGTGAACAGGTCTGGGGAGCAGCGCGTGGTCTTGATACTTTTATCTATCTTACAGTAGGGACAGGGATTGGTGGTGGCAGTATGGTGAATGGTCGGCTAATGCACGGGCTATTGCATCCAGAAATGGGACACATACGCATCCCTCATGACTGGCAAAAAGACCCATACGAGGGGTGTTGCCCGTTTCACGGCGATTGTTTAGAAGGCCTGGCATCCGGAAAGGCAATGGAGCTCCGCTGGGGGCAATCGCCTTAAAAACTCCCCTTTGACCATCCTGCCTGGGAACAGGAGGCAAACTACCTGGCCTTAGCGATTAGCAATTTCATATATACCATATCTCCTCAACGTGTCATTACCGGTGGCGGACTGATGAAAAATCCTGGCCTTATGCCTGTGGTTCGTCGTAAAGTAGAACTGAATATAAATAAGTATATTCGTTCAGAAGCAATCACGAAGGACATTGAACATTATATCGTCCCTCCGGCGTTGGGAGATCTAGCGGGGGTGATCGGAGCGCTGGAGCTGGCAAAGAGAATTGATCAAGATATCTGATCTATTTCTACTCACGATATATTACAACTATATATTTACAACTCAAAGACGCCGTAAGAAACTCCGGCCACTTTGACCTGGATATCCTCTCCTTCACTCCAGGCTCGTGTTCCGTGACATATTTGTGGTACTAGATTGCCTGGTTTTAATCCATTTATTCGAACTATTGATGGTTCTGCCGACGGATTGAGCACTATGAGAAATCGCTCATCACCACATTGGCGTATATAGGCGAAGTGGCGGTTATGGTTTTCAGTTGGTAAAAGAATGAGAGTACCTTTGGCTTGAAGTGCAGGAGATCGTCTTCTCAAAGTAATGAGTTTGCGCACGTGATTGAGCAGCGATCCTGGATCGCTTGCCTGTTTCTCAACTGTAGGACGGCCCCGGCGTGGATCTAGCGGGAGATAGAGCTGGTCTTTATCAATATTAGAAAAGCCGGCGTTCGGTCTGTCATCCCATTGCATAGGAGTACGCGAGCCAGTACGCGCGTAGCCTCCTTCCTTCGACGTCAAACCGGGGACATACCGCATACCGATCTCATCGCCGTAGTAGATAAAAGGCACTCCCGGCCAGGTCAGTAAAAATGCGAATATAACTTTCAAGTCTCTCACAGTCCTTCCATCTGCACAAAGCCTCTTAATATCATGATTGGCGCTGGGTATAGAAATCAGGCCTTTACCTTTTAATTTAGAAACCTGCTTCAAATAAGATTTAAGAAAACTCTGGATGCTCCCGCCGTCATGACGGCGAAAGAAGCATTCTTCGTTGAGCATAAGGTCTGCATAACCATCTACTCCGAAGTGTAACATAAAATCGATATCGAAACCGGCGGCAACCGCTTCTTCGGGATTACCCCATTCGGCGATTAAGGCCATGTCGGGATAGAG